>NZ_JBHWIV010000089.1:0-34643 GCF_042731675.1 Kitasatospora sp. NPDC059827
GGAAGTCGGCCAGGCCGACTTCCTGCGCAACAAATGAGAAGGGCGTGGGGTAATTCGGCCCCACCTGTCAGGCCCGTGCGAGATCATTCTCTGCACCTTTTGTTTCGGCCTCCAATCTGGAAGGGAATGTGCTATTTCCCTCTCGCTTGATGATGTCGGTTCGGGATTGCGAGTTTGTTATTTCTGGTGTCGTCCCCTGGTGCGCCGGGGGCGGCATCCGCAGTGATGGACGGCCCGGTGGGCAGCGGCCGGGCCGTCTTGGTCAGAAAAAAGCAGTGATCAGCGGAAACCGAAGCCGCCTCGTCGCCGCCCCGGCGTGGCCGATGCGGTGACGGCAGCGTCCGGCCCCTGCATGGGAAGTCGGCCAGGCCGACTTCCCATGCAGGGGGGTGGGAAGGGCGTGGGGCCAATCAAGTTCCTTCGCCGTTCCGCCACGATCGTGATCGCGGCGGAACGGGGTGCGATGCAGGGAGGGCAGGGAAACGGATGAGGACGGCGGGCCCGCGTCGTTGGACGCCGAGCCCGCCCAGGCAGTCGGCGCCCCATCACCTACCCCGCTGCACGGGGAGCCGACCCGGCGCTCCCATACGTCGTCACATTCTCCGACAAGGCGTGCCGCCACATTCCGCCGAACACGGTCAGCGGGCAGCCGTCCGCCCTCTTCTTGGCGGAGAACCTGCTGCACGAAGGTGTGCACCAGTCGATCAGCTTCCATGTCCTCCAGCATCGGGTGTTCGCCGACGGGTACTCGTCCAAGACTTCTCCCAAGATCGAGATCAAGTGGCGGGCCGGGCAGGGAGAGGGGCGCAACCAGTACTGGGAGATCGGCAGGGCCTTCCACGCGACCTGCGTGTACAACCAGCTGCTGCGGTTCCGCCGGACCGAGCTGCGCCGCGACGATCTGACGCCCACTGAGCGAGCGAGCTTCCGGAGCACCTACGAGGAGGGCCTGCCGGCCGTCCGCTGCCTCATGCGTGAACTCGAACTCCTGCGTGAGCACTTCTCCCTGTGCGGGGTGGAGCTGCTGGTCGACCTGCGCCACCAGGCCGACCAGTTGTAGTACCACGGTGGAAATCGAATGACGGAGGGGCAAGTGCTTGATCACCTCATCACTCACGACGACAACCTGCGGATGGTCCCCACCGACCGGAACGAGCTGACCGCCGCCATCGCCCAACTCGACGAGGAACTCCGGGCCTTGCCCGAGGAGAGTGACCCCGCGCGTGCTCGGGTCCTGACCAGATGGATCGGCATCGGGCAGATGTGCCTGGGCCACCACGGCGAGGCCCGCGCGTTGCTCCGGCAGTCGCTCGACCTGGCCACGGCGATCGGCAACACCCGGGCCGTCGTCGCCACCGGGCTCAACCTCGCCGACGCACACCGCTACGCCGGTGACGTCCAGACGGCGGACGCGCTCTACCGCAGCGCACTGAACACCGCGCGAGACCGGCACCCGGAGCTCGTCGACTTCGCGCTCCAGCACACCGGCAAGCACCTCATGGAGCGCGGCGACCTCGCGGATGCCCGGGCCCATCTCCAAGAGGCGCTGCGGCTGCGGATCGCCAAGGAGGACGCCGGGCTGATCGGGTCCACACAGGCCGCACTCGACCGGGTCGGGCTGCTGATCGGCCGGCCCGACGCATCGACGGCAGGCGGCGCGGCGCCGCGCGAGTGGAGTCCTCATCCCGCGCCTCGCCCGCCGTGTCCAGGCCGCGTGCACGGCGAGGGCGCGGTCCGCGACCGTCTATCTGGAGCACGGCGTGCCCTGCCCGTAGGTCCATGACCTCCCGCCCCGAGGGGAAGCGGAGAGCCCCGCTCCCCACCTCGAAGGGGGAGCGGGGCTCTGTGTACCGCCGAACCGTTACGGCTTGGTGAGCGTCGGGTCGTCTGTCGGGGGCTTCGGCTGGGGGATGGGCTCGGTGGCGCGGTAGCGGGGGGAGGTGGGGTCGGAGAGGGCGGAGGGCGGGGAGGGCTCCGCGGCGGTGATCGAGACGCCGGTGGCGACGGCGGCGGCCTCCTCCTTGACCTTGATCCCGGCCAGGTCGAACGTCGTCTTGAGGCGCTGGCGCAGTGCCCGGGAGATCAGGGGGGCCTTGCCCGGGGCCGTGCGGGCCTCGATCCGGACCACCACCGAGTCGGCCGCCACCGACTCCACGCCGAGGATCGAGACCGGCGCCCAGACCAGTTCGTCGTACGGCGCCTCCTTGGACAGTGCCTCGGCGGTCTCCTGGATGAGGTCCTCGACCCGCTGGAGGTCCTCCTTGTACCCGACCTGCACGTCCACCGAGGCGGTCGCCCAGCCCTGGCTCATGTTGGCGATCCGCTTCACCTCGCCGTTGCGGATGTACCAGATCTCGCCGTTGGCCCCGCGCAGCTTGGTGACCCGCAGGCCGACCTCCAGCACGGTGCCGGTGGCCACCCCGGTGTCGATCTCGTCGCCGACGCCGTACTGGTCCTCCATGATCATGAAGACCCCGGAGAGGAAGTCCGTGACCAGGTTGCGGGCGCCGAAACCGATCGCCACACCGGCCACACCGGCGCTCGCCAGCAGCGGCGCCAGGTTCATCCCGAGCGCGGAGAGCACCATCAGCGCGGCCGTGCCCAGGATGGTGAAGGAGGCCAGGCTGCGCAGCACCGAGCCGATCGCCTCCGAGCGCTGCTGCCGCCGCTCCGGGTTGACCACCCCGTGGTTGGCCAGCAGCCCGCCGAACCGGCTCTCCTCCCGGTGCTGGTCGTGGCTGCGCGTCATCCGCGCTATCAGCTGGGTGACCAGCTTGTTCACCACGGCCCGTAGCACCAGGGCCAGCACGATGATGAGGACGATCCGGAGGCCGCCGGCCAGCCAGCTCTGCCAGTGGGTGTCGAACCAGCTGGCCGCCTGCTTGGTGGTGTCGGTGACCTCCTGCGCGCTGGTGGGGATGCGCAGGTCCGGCAGTTGCGGTGTGGTGGCGGAGGGGGCCGGCGTCGGGGTGGAGAGCGTCGAGGACGCGTCGGTCGGACCGGTGGCGCCGGAGCGGAACACGTGCGGGACCTTCCTTGCTGGGGGCGTGACCCGGTCCCGCGCCGCACGAGCGGCCCGCGGACCGTACGCGCCAGCCTATCCGGCACCGAACACCGGCCCGGACACACCGGCGGGCGTGCGGCCCGTCCCGGACGCCCCGTCAACGCCCCGGTGCGCTCCCCGGCCCGCGAGGCCCGCACCGCCCCGGCACCGTCCCCCCACCACCTCTGCACCACCGGTCCCACCACCCCCGAACGGCCGCGCCCCCGCCCGCCGTACGGCCCCCGGCGCTGCTCCGACCGGCCGAGCCGCACCCCCCGGCGCTCCGCCGCGCCGGGCCCGGCGGCGCGGGGGTGCAAGTGGACCTTCCCCAGGGCATACCGGGTACTACGGGGTATGACGGAGACCACACCCGGAGTTCACGTCAGGTCCGTTACACAGGAGTGGTGGCGCCGTACGAAGGCGTAAGGCGACACTGGGGGAGATCACGCACTCGTTGCGCGATCCAACCGCTCGTCCCGGCGCGAGCCACGCGCCGCAGGCGTCCAAGGAGGCATCCGTGCCGCATGTCCTGGTCCTCAACGCGTCCTACGAGCCACTCGGCGTCGTATCGATGCGCCGCGCACTCATCCTGGTCCTCAACCACAAGGCGGTCAGCCTGGAGGACTCGGGAGTCACTCTGCACAGCGCCACCAGCGCCCTTCCGGCGCCGTCCGTCGTCCGCCTGACCCGCTTCGTGCGGGTCCCGTTCTGCGGGCCCGTCCCGCTCACCCGCCGGGCGCTGTTCGCCCGGGACCACGGCCGCTGCGTCTACTGCGGGGCCGCCGCAACCAGCGTCGACCACGTCATCCCGCGCAGTCGGGGCGGCCAGCACCGGTGGGACAACGTGGTGGCGGCCTGCCGCCGCTGCAACCACACCAAGGCCGACCGCCACCTGACCGAGCTCGGCTGGCGGATGAAACGCCCGCCCGCACCGCCCAGCGGCCTCGCCTGGCGGATCATCGGCACCGGGATCAAGGACCCGCGCTGGCGGCCCTACCTGGAGCCGTACGGCGGCGGTGACCAACTGCGCGCCCCGCAGTGGGGCGAGTACGAGCACCACGACCATACGGAGCCGAACCACTCCGTCCCGATCGGCCGGGCGCACGTCGCCCACCCCGCCCCCGTCCGCCGCGGCGAGCAGCCCGAACCGCTCTCCGCCTGACCCCAGCACCACAAGGGCCCGCCCGTCATACCGTCGGTACGCGCCTCATGGGCCGCCGCGCCCCCCGCGAAGGGGAGCCCGGCGGCCCGCCGCGTTCACTGCTTGGGCGGCACCGCGGGCGTGCCGGGCTGCGTGCCGGGCTGCGTCCCCGGCTGGCCCGCCGGGGCCACCGGCGGGGTCGGCGGCGGGGTCGGCGGCTGCGGCGGAGCGGCCGGCGCCGTGACGGCGTACAGCTCGATCCCGTACAGCGAGTAGCCGAACTTGGTGGCCCGCGCCACGCCCTGCATCCGCACGTACCGGACGTTCGAGGCGTCGAAGCGCACCGTCTCGTCCCCGCCCTTGCCGTTGTCGACCGTCGCGGCGTCCGTCCAGCTGCTGCCGTCCGAGGAGACCTGGATCTTGTACGAGGAGGCGTACGCGGACTGCCAGTGCAGCGTCGCCGCGCCCAGGTGGACGGCCTGCGGCAGCGCCAGCTGCACCCAGGCGTCGTCCTTGGCCGGCGAGGACCAGCGGGTCTTCGGGTCGCCGTCGGCGACCGCCGCGGCCGGGAAGTTCGGGGTCTCGTCGCCCGAGGAGGAGGCCTGGGAGCCGGGCGCCAGGTCCGGCCCGCCGGTCGGCGGCACCACGTGGACCTGCAGCACCTGCTTCACGGTGGTGCCGCCCGCCACGTAGGACACCGGCACCTGGTACGTCCCGGAGGGCGTGCCCGGTACGGCGGTGACCAGCAGCGGCACGCCCACCCGGCCGCCGCGCGGCACGGTGACCGGCCCGGCCGGGGTGACGGTGAGCCCCTTGGCGGCGGCCGGCACCTCGACCCGCAGTTCGCCGGTGGTGCCCTCGGGGCGGCCGGCCTCCACGGTGGCCTGGGTCCTGGCGGGCGCGGCCGCGCCGGTGACCACGTCCAGGGCCGGGTCGGCGAGGCTCAGCCGGGCCGCCGGGATGTCCGCGTACCAGGGGATGACCTGGTTGACCACCGGCGGGTCGCCGCCGGGCTTCCAGGTGATCCGGAACGCGTCGGCGACCTGCCCGCCGGCCGGCAGCTCGTTGTAGCCGGGCTGGATGACGCCGATGTCCGTCCAGCCGCCGTCGGCGCGGCGCACCGCGACGGTGGCGCTGGCATGCACGGTGGGGTCGGTGAGCACGGTCAGCCGGTCCAGCGGGCGGGCCGCGCCGAGCTCGACGGTGAGCGGCTCGTCCTGCGCGGTGGGCGCCTTGGCGGCGCGGTACGCGGTGTCCGGGTTGCCGTCCAGGACGGCGGCGGCCGAGGAGCCGGGCAGCGCGGCGGGGCCGCCGGTGACGCTGGCCGGGGACTCGTCGGGGGCGGTGACGGTGAACTCGCGCACCGCGACGGCGGTCTTCTGGGCGGCGGTGGCCCGCAGCCGCACGGCCCGCACCACGGTGCCGGGCGGCAGCTGGGCGCTGACCGTCCTCTGGTTCTTCACCACGGAGAGCTGTTGCCAGCCGCCCGCGCCGGTGCTGTACTCCAGCACGCCGTCGCGGATGTAGTCGTCCACGGCGGTGCGGGCGTCGGGGCCGTTGCCCCAGCCGCCCATCAGCACGGTGACGCCGCTGATCGGCCGCCCGGCGCCGAGGTCGACGCCGACGGAGTCGCCGGGCTGCGGGGGAGCGGAGCTCCAGTAGAAGGTGTCGGCCTGGCCGTCGGTCATCAGCGCGGGCAGGTGGTCCTGCGCGGTGCCCATGCTGGTGGTGGGGGTGACCCCGCCGCTGACCACGCCGGACCAGTTGTCGGCGGCGCGCACGGCCCGGTCCAGGAAGGGCGCGAGTACCCCCGCGCCGATGGTCGCCGGGGCCTGGGCGAGCTGGGCGCGCAGCCGGTTGAGCTGCACCCGGGCCTTCCAGGCCGCCGCGCCGTCGCCGCCGTGCTGGGCCAGCAGCATGTCGAGGGCGGCCTGCCCGGCCAGCCCGTAGTCGCGCAGCGGGCCGAGCCAGGGGCCGGCCTCGGCGGCCAGCTGGGCGGTGGCGTCGGTGCCGGCCAGGGTCTGCCGGGCGCCGGCCATGGCGGTGAAGGCGTCCCGCAGCGGGCCCGCGGCCGCTATCAGCTTGGCGAGGTCCGGGGTGGCGCCGGAGGTGGGTTCGGCGTTGGCCCAGAACTGGTCGAGCAGCGGCTGGAGGTAGCCGGACTCCTGCTTGGCCAGCGGGGAGGAGGTGCTGTTGCCGGCCAGCGCCTGGACGGCGGCCAGGGCCGAGCCGGCGGGGGTGGCGCCGGCGCCGGTCGGCCCGGCCAGCGAGCGCACGGCCGCCTGCCAGGAGTCCTCGGGCTTGTAGCCGGTCGGGTTCCAGGCGAAGTCGCCGGCCGTGGCGAGGGCTATCCGGGAGGCCACCGGCTGCTGCATGGCGCCGGTCAGCAGCACCGCGGAGCGGGTCGCCACCTCGGGCTCGCGGCCGGTGTAGGCGCCGAGGAAGAGCCGGTCCGGGCTGGCGTCGTTGACCGGGTAGTTGTCCATGGTGACCAGCGGGTGCCCGTACAGGCTGCCGGTGTCGGAGGCCTGGGCGCCGGTGATCTTCTCCGGGATCGCCCCGCCGCCGCTCCAGGCGACCTGCACGCCGCCGGGCAGCGCGTCGGCCAGGGCCTTGCGGTAGGGCGTGGAGCCCTGCTTGTGGTACTCGGTGGGGACGATCGACAGCGGCGCCAGCCCCGGGTTCCTGGCGACCAGCCGGTCCTGGACCTTCTTGACCAGCGCGGCCTGCGCCTTGGCGGCGGCGGCCGGGCCGCGGCCGTACTCGTCCTGGTCGTCGTCGCAGTGCCACTCGTCGTAGCTGACGTCCAGGAACTGCAGCTGGAACGCGGTGAAGCCGAGCTTGCGCAGCCCGTCCAGCTTGGCAACCAGGGCGTCGACGTCCTTGCCGGAACTGAAGCAGAGGGACTGCCCGGGGTCGATCGCGTAGCCGAGGGTGACGTGGTTCTGCCGGGCCCGGTCGCCGAGTTCGCGCAGCTCGGACTGCTGGTTGGCGGGGTAGGCGTCGCGCCAGCGGCTGAGCCGGAACGGGTCGTCGCCCGGGGCGTAGAGGTAGAAGTTCTGCTTGGAGCGGCCCAGGAAGTCCACCTGGTCGAGCCGCTGCTGGGCGGTCCACGGGGTGCCGTAGAAGGCCTCCGCGGTGCCGCGCACCGGCGCGCCGCTGGGCCAGTCCCGCAGGGTGATCCCGGGCAGGCCGAGCCCGGCCGCGCCCGGCCCCTGGCCCTGACCGGCCGGTACGGCGGCGAGCAGCTGGCGCAGGCTCTGCGCGGCGTAGAAGGTGCCGGTCGCGTCGGCGCCCGCGAGCACCACCGCGCCGTACGTGCCGCCGCCCTGGGCGGGCAGCTGGCCGGCGGACAGCACGTAGCCGCCGGGCGGCATGCCCGCGGTGGACGGCGCGCCGCCGTCCTTGCCGCCGGCCGCGGCCGCGAGCTGGCGCAGCGTCCGGTCGACCTCGCCCTCGGCGCCCTCGGCGGGCCCGCCGATGTACACCACCAGCGAGCCGGCGGCGGGGGTGCCGCCGTCGGCCTGCGGGGTCAGCACGGTGGCCCCGGCGACGGTCAGCACTTCGCGGACGGCGTCCACCGCGCCCCGGTCCACCTTGGGCGCGGTCACCAGCGTCACGGCGGTCGGCACGGTGACGGCCCGTCCGGCGACGGTCTGCTCCTGCGGGTGCGGGAACACCTGGGGGTTCGTCACACTGCCCAGCGGCGTCTGGGGCGCGGTGCTCACCACGTCCGGCCCGGGGCCCGCCGCGTACGCCACCGAGGGCATCGGCCCGGCCAGCAGCCCGCCGACCACCGCCGCGGTCACCACCCCGGCCGCGATCTGCAGGGTCCGCCGCCCCGGCCGCCCGACCGCGCGCTCCGCCCGCACCGACGCCAGCAGCGGCTCCGTCCCCTTGAGATCGGCGATCAGCCGGTCCGCGGTCCGCGGCACCAGCTGACGGCACGTCCGCGCCGTCGCCCGCCGGGCCGCCAACGCCGTCGGATGGTCCAGCACCTCGCGCAACACCGGACTCTGCTCCAACTGCTGACGCAGCCGCCGCCCGGCCACCACGGACACACGGGCTTGCACAGGGGCCTCCTCGCCAGGCCTGGACCACAATGCGAGCAACCCCACCAGCTACCCGAACCGGTGTCAATGTCATCGACTGGTATGACAGATTTGCCCCGATTCATCCACCTGTCGGCCCTGCCCCTGACAACACTTCGGGCCCGCCCCGCCAGGTGGCGGAACGGGCCCGAAGTGCGTGCTCAGGGGTACTGCGGTGTCAGGGCGATGCGTCAGGAACGCGGGGGTGCGGGCAGCGTGGCCGTCCGCAGGTTCGGCACGAACCACTGGTGGTTGGGACCGAGCTGATCGGTCTGGCAGTCCCAGAGCTGGAGCCGGGTGCCGTTTGTTGTCTGCCCGCCGGGGAGGTCGAGGCAGCGGCCGGAGGCCGGGTTGTACAGCGCCTCGTTCGCGAGCGGGATCCACTTCTGTGCGGCGGTGCCGTCACAGGTGCGGTACTCCATCGGCGCGCCGTTGCCCGTACCGGCGTTCGCCGGGGCCATGCACCCGTTCATCACCCGGACGGTGCCGTCGCCGCCCAGAGAGAACTGCTGGGCGCTGCTCCCGTTGCAGTCGTACAGCTGGATCGCCGTCCCGTTGGCGGCCACAGCACCGTTGAGGTCCACGCACTTGTTGCCGTCGACGCGCGAGCGGACGACGCTGGCCGTGCCCGGCGCGCTGGGTGCCACCGCGAACGGGTAGACGGCGGTGGAGCTGATGCTCCCGTCGAAGCTGTCGGTCGGCTTGGACTGGTACTTGTACCGGCCCAGTACGAACGGTCCCGAGGGCGGCGTGCTGGTGCTCGCCCGGTGGTAGCCGGTCGTGGCGAGCACGCCGTCCACGTACAGCGACATGGCGCCGGTGTCCGCGTTGTAGGAGGCGGTGAGCCGGGTCCACACGCCGGGCCGGAAGTAGGCGGAGGCGTTCCTGGTGTCCGTGAAGTCGTACGACCAGGTGTCGTCGTCGCTGACGGAGAGGGCGAACGCCCAGAAGCCGTACTTGGCGTCGGCGTACAGGATGAAGTTGCTGCTGTGCGCGGCGTCCTGGCTGGCGACGATGCCGCCCTTCGGGCCGGTCCTGGCCCAGGTGGAGACCGTGAAGCTCTTGCGGGCGTCCACCACCGGGCGCGACATCGTGACGGTGGAGCCGGCCCCGGGGCTGAAGGCGCCCACGGTGGTGGCACGGCCGTCCACGGTGTCCTGGACCCAACTCACGCCCGCGGCCGTGCCGTCGGCCTTCTTCTGGCCGTCCTTGACGGTGTTGCCGCCGTCGGGCGCGGCCAGCCAGTTGCCGATCGGGCGGTTGAGGTTGCCGAGCACGACCGGCGTGGCCTCCAGACCGGTCACCGTCGGACCGCTGTTGACGTCCGCCGCCTTGGTACCGACGCCGGCCCAGGCCACCAACTGGTTGTTGGTGTCGACGGCCCAGAGGTCCGGGACGCCGTCACCCGTCACGTCGCCGTTGGAGCCGACCTTCGGGTAGAGCTTGGCGTCGACGCCGTTGGCCAGCCAGCCCTTGGTGGGATCGGCGAAGGCCGAGGCGTCGAAGGTGCCCGGGGCGCTGCCCTTGGCCAACTGGTAGGCGTGGACGGTGCCGTCCCACTTCGAACGGCCCCAGACGGTGGGGATGTTGGTGCCCTTGGTCGGGCCGGGGGTGATTACGTCGTAGGAGTCCCAGGCCTGACTCTGGGAGAGCAGGATGTTGGGACCGTCGAGCTGCCCGACACTCGACGACAGCGCCAGCCAGAGCCGACTCTTCTCCACGTACAGCAGGGACGAACGCGGCAGGCCGGCCGTGACCGTTCCCGGGTTCCTCGGGGTGTCGCCCGTGGGGGAACCGAACGCCGCGATCTGGGTCACCGAGGACCAGTCACCGCCGTTTCCGTAGTCCGAGCAGGAGATCGAAGTGCCGTCGGGCAGCCCACAACTGGTGGACTTGGACAGCGGAATGGAGTATTGGCCGTCCAGGTGTGCGGCGTTGGCATCGTTGGCGTAGAGGTAGAGCTCGGCGGCACCAGGAGCATGCGCGACCAGGTCATCCACGTTCCGCTCGGTGAACGAACCCCGGTGGGTGATCTGGGCGGTGCTCCAGTCCTGGTTGCCGGCCGCTCCCGGCGCCGAGGCCGGCTTGGTGTTCGGGGCCGTGTACGGGTCGGCGTTCGCGCCGACCAGGCGGAGCGAGCCGGTGCCGTCCGGTAGCAGGACGTCGGCCTTGCGGTCGCCGTCGACGTCACCCATGACCGGGTCCCCGGCGGCCGGGTTGCTCGGCACGAAGTAGGTGTAGGCGACCGGCTGCGACATGTTGCCGGCGTTGTCCTGGGTCTGCAGGTACAGGAAGTTGGTCCCCCAGTGCCAGGGGGTGTACTTCAACTGGAAGCTGCCGTTGCCGTCCATCTTGACGATGTTGCCGCCGTCGTTGCAGCCCCACCCGGTGGCCGCGGCCTGGATCGGGTCGGTGGTCCAGCGGGCGCAGGCCAGGCCGGAGGAGCGGCCGCCGTTGGCCGGGGCCGGGTCGGTGCCGGTGAGGGTGAAGACGCCCTCCTGGCCGACGAGCTTGGGGTGCCCGCCCAGGGTGCCGGACTCGGGGAAGTCGGTCGAGGTGATGCGGGCGGTCGGCGGGGTGCGGTCGATGCGCAGGAAGCACATCGCGGTGTTGCTGCTGTCGAGCGTGCCGTCGCCGGTGTGGGCGAACCAGCCGTACTGGTGACCGTCGATCAGCGAGCCGACGCTCACGTTCCGGCGGCCCGAACTGGCGGCCCAGCCGGTCTCGTAGATCTTCGACGAGCCGTTGTCGTCGTCGTCCCAGATCTTGAAGGTGGTCCAGAGCTGCTCACCGGTCGGCGACCAGGTGTCGGCGGCCAGGTTGATGTCGGTGTTGATCCCGACCCACCCGGGGTTCTCCCAAGGATTCGTGGTGCCGGGGGTCTGGCACTGGTTGTACGCCGCGTCGCGGGCGAAGCCCGGCGTGGGGCTGGTGCCCGGGCTGCCGACGTGCGGGGCGAAGTCGTAGGTGACGACGATGTGCGGGTTGTTGGCGAACCGCTCGCGGAAGAACTTGTTGCCCTCGTCGTCGGGAGCGAACAGGAAGGTCCAGCCGCCCCAGTGCTCGCGCGCGGCCTGGGCCATCTGGCCGGTGACGTCGTACTCGACGCCGCCCTCGCCCTTGATCCAGTTCGTCAGGACCTTGGAGCAGTTCCCGAGTTCGGGGCAGGGCTGGGCGTTCCAGGTCGTCCACTGGTTGATCGGGTTGCTGGTGCCCGCGCCGGTCGAGTAGAGGCCCATCGGCGACGGGGTCGAGGGGCTGGACGAGGCCGCGACGGTGGCGTAGAGCTTGGCGCTCTGCACGGCCGAGTCCCAGAAGACCGAGTTCAGGCCGACCTGGAAGTACGCCCGCTCCCTGCCCTCCTTCGTGCAGCGGTTGTTGGTGTCGATGTAGCCGCAGTACCCCGCGGCGGGTCGACGCCGGCGACCTCACCCCGGGCGAGAAGCTCCGCCAGCCCGACGGCACCACCCTCACCATCAAGTCCGTCCGCAACTACCCCTACGCCGTCACGACCCACAACCTGACGGTCAGCCAGTTCCACACGTACTATGTGCTTGCGGGGGCTACTCCGGTCCTGGTGCACAACTGCGATACCGTCGATCTCTATCGTGTATCGCCCAGAGATCGAGGCACGAGCGAACTCGACAACGGCGTCCTTCCCGAGAATCATCCGCTTGATTTGGATGAGGGGCTCGATGGGTCTGCATACTTTGGAAACAGGCAGCGAGTCGAAGACTATGCGTCTCAACATCGTGACACGCACGGTCAGGGATTCAGGGTGACTGTTCCGTCCCGATGGTTGAGGGAGAACGACATCGAGCCGATGGAAGATTTTCTCAACGAAGGAGCGGTTGAATATGCCATCCCGAGACACTTGTTCGACGAGTTCAATTCATTCCCGCGCGCTCCATGGAATCCTGGAGTTTAATGATGGATATTTCGAGTGTGCGAGACTATTCGCTCGTTGAGTGTCGAATCACGGGTCACCAGCACTACGGCCTGACGGTTCATACCATTGCGGGCAACCTCCCTGGCTACGTCGATGAATCCGCCATATCGGACGAGGATTTCACCCCGCGAGTCTGCTGGCCGTCTAAAGGTGAGCGGCTGACTTGTGTGGTCCTTGGGCAAGCTGGCGGTGGCAGGCTTCGCTTGAGTTCCCGTCCCCGCGACATTGAACTGGCAAATTCTGTCGTTGATGTGGCGATCACGCTGACCGCGTGGCGACTGGTGCGAGACGATGAGGAAGGTGCGGGACTGGCGGAGTTTTGGCGGTTGCCTGACGTCGTAGCTGTCTTGCGGTGGGCGCTGCGCCGCCCCGCGCACTCGAGAGATCATGCGCGCGCGGTGGAAATTGTCGCCTTGGCGTCGACGGCAATAAAGGATTCACTGCGAGAGGTGCGTCATATCTCCTCCAGTTCAAGAGGCAAAGAATCCGACGCGGACCACCCGAGCCCTGGCTGAGGCGCCCACATGGGCCGTTCTGCGGCTTGACGGCAGTAGGTGACGGCAACGGCGGCGGACACCACTGAGTGTCCGCCGCCGTTGCTGTGCGTGTGTCAAGGATGGTCAAGGATGTAGCCGAGGAGGTCGATGGCGTCGCGCTGGAGACGGAGTCAGACGTGGGACAGGCAGCACGGGGAGTGCTGTTCAGAGTTTCTTTACTGGTTCAAGGCGGCCCGCTGTCGCGGGCCGCGCGCGCTCCGGCCCGGCAGGGCCGCCGCCCGCTCCTGTCTCCGCCCCGCTCAGCGGTGGCCCCACCAGTCCGGGCGCGCATCACCAGCGAGAGCAGCACAGTCCGCAGAGTTCTGCTTCAACCCGTGCCCTCCCTCCGAGGGACCAGGGGCCGAGCACTGGTGCAGCACCGTCGTGGTGAGAGGTCGCAGGTCGCGAGTCGTGCCCCTCGCCCGCCGGTCCCGGAGGCGTACCAGGAACCCCCGGGGGCCGCCAAGGCCGAGCGCCAGCGTCACGGTGTGAGCCTTGGCGGCCCCCGGAGAACCCTGGTCCGGCGAAGCTGCCCGACCGACGAGGGACACGTCCCGCTCAGGCCCGCAGCCTGCCGGAGGCTCCGGCGCCACGCCGTTGCGGTCAACCGCGTGCCCGGTGCTGCGTGTGGCGGTGGGTCACCGTCTCGGGTGGGTATCTGCCCGGAGAGCCCGGTCAGTTCGCCCACCAGGCGTACCGTGGCGCTGGAGGTGGTGAGCTGATGACGATGGAACTCGCGGACAACGTACGGAAGTACCGGCGCCGCGCCGGGATGAGCCAGGAGGAGCTTGCCCACGCGGCGGGCCTGTCCCCGGCGACTGTCCGGAAGGTCGAGCAGGGCGGAACGGTCCGCATGGAGACGCTTCACGCTCTGGCCCGCGCTTTGGGCATCCCCACGGCGGCACTCGTCGCGTCCGACGCACCGGAGCCCGTGGGACGGGCGGAGGAGCCGAACCGGCTCAACCTCATCCAGCTTCGCGCCGCGCTCACCCCGGCGGTGGGGCTTGTGGACCAGGACGCCGAGGCCGTGGGCGAGGAACCGAACCTGCGTGCCTACGGGCGGACGGTTCGGGACGCGCGGGTGCTGTACTTCTCCGACAGCTACAAGAGCGTCGCCGCCCAACTGCCCGGCCTGTTGCGGGACGCCGCGCGAGCCGTCGCCCACTACGACAGCGGCGAAGAGCACCGGCAAGCCCTGCTCGCCCGCGCCGAGGCGTTGCGCCTGGCCGGTACGTACCTCACGCAGGTGAGGCAGTACGACATCGCCTACACGGCCCTGCGAAGCGCCATCACGGACGCCCGGGAAGGCGGGGACCTGCTCGCGGCCGGCTCCGGAGTCGGCTGCATGTGCTGGCTGCTGGTGCGGCAGGGCCGGCTGGAGGAGGCGGAGCGGATCGCCGCCCAGAGCATGGACGTGGTGGAGCCGAAGATCACCGGAGCCGAGCCGGACCACTACGCGGTGTGGGGCGGTCTGGCCATGGAGGCCGCAGCCGCGGCGGCACGCAACAACCGCCCGGACGAGGCCAGGGAGTACCGCAAGGCGGCACGGGTGGCGGCAACCGCCGTCGGCACGGCGCACCGCAACGTCTCCCGCCACTGGTCCGTCTTCGGACCGGTGACCGCCGCCATCAAGGCACTCGAAGACTCCATGGTCGTCGGAGACGCCCGCGCCGTGGTACGCAAGGCGGGTGAAGAGGTCGAGCTGTCGCCGATGGCGTGGAAGCGCCTGGGCAGGCCCAGCACGAACGACGGGAACCGCTTCACCCTGGACATGGCGCGCGCCCACACGCGAACCGGAGACCTGTCGGCGGCCATGGACGAGCTGACCCGCGCTCGTGAGGCCGCCCCCGAGTGGCTGAGGCACCAGAACTCGGCGGCCGAGACCATGCAGGAGATCCTGAGCAAGCGCAAGCGCACCCTGACCAGCGACATGCGCGAGATGGCCGGCTACCTGGGCGTCGTCGGATAGCTGCTACGCAGCGTGGCAGTTCGCGGACCTTGCGTTGCGATCTGCCCTGCTGGGCCCGTGGATTGACGTGTGGTCAGGTCGTTACGGTCGCGGTGTCCTGTTCCAGCGACCGAGGCCGGAGATCCACTGTGGGCATGCCGAGGAGCGACGCGGACCGTCTGCGTCGCAGGGAGTTGCACGAAGCGGCGTCGGGCATGGCGGGACCCCGCCTGCTGCCATGGACCACCGAGGACGGGCGCCCCTGCTACCTGAGCACCGACGGCAAGGGCTACATCTCGACACTCGCCGACGACATCGAAACCGTGCAACTCGGCATGGGTCAGGAGCTGCTGGAGTACGCCCGGGGCATCCTGGCCCCCGGAGCCAAGGCGCAGTCGGCCGTCGAGTACCGCTGGCTCGCCTGCCGGCTGACCGAGGCCCTGTCGGACGCGCTCAGGGTCGCCCAGTCGCGCGGAGAACGCATCCCGGCACCGACGGAGGAGGTGGCCGAGGAGGGTGAACCCGCGAACGCCGGCCCCCTTGAGGGGAACGGGGAAGGCTGATGGGCAAGACCACCCGCTACCGCTTCCGCGAGTACCACGTGACCACCGCGACCGACCCCATGGCCCTGCCGACCTTCAAGGCGCTCTGCGTCACTAGCGAAGAACGGAACTGTGCCGCCTCGTCCGGCGAGATGCACGCCCCTGAGGAACTCACCCGCTGGATCGCCGGCCACTGCGCGCAGACCGGCCACCAGTCGTACGAGCAGACCATGCGCACCGTCGTCCGAGCCGAGCCCGGAGCATGGCAGTAGGATCACGCGCGCGGCCGAAGACAGCACGACTGGGCTATACCTCTGACGGCAGTAGCGACGGCAACAACCACGGACTTCGGCGCACATCCACGGACACCGACGGACCGTCAAATCACCGTTGACCTGCGAAAAAGCAGGTAGGGAGGGGTCGCGTAGCACACGTACTATGTGCTGGCCGGGGCAGCGCCGATTCTTGTGCACAACAGCTGTGGTCCTGGGGAAGATGAAGGAGAGGCTATTGTCCACCTGGCCAACTACCCCGACGGCCGGCAGCATGCCCTGATCACAGTTACTGACAGGGAAGGCACGATTAGCACTCATCAGGATGGATGGCAGGGGAGCCCGCATAATGGTGTGGCACATTTCGAGGTTTCACAATTGCCGCCTATCACGATCAATGTAAGGGTTCCGCTTCCCAGGCCGGGTGGAGCCCGGGCGGCAATTGAGACCGCAATGTTCAAGACGGAGAAAGGATCCTATCCCGCCTATGCCTTGCCGGACCAGGGTTGTATGTCCTACTGTGCGAGGGTTTTGCGGGCGGGTGGTATCAGTGAGATCCCAACACATAATGACGAGGCGCAGGCGTGGCTAATGGCCCGCTTTGGTTGATGGGGAAGAGGGTGGAATATGAACTGGCCTGAGGGGTGGGAGTGGCTGGACGAGCCGCGGGAGAGGTGGGATGTTCCGGATTCCCTGCGGGGGCCGGCGCCCTCGGCCCCGTTGAATCTGGCTGTTGCAATGCTGTCTTGTGAGTTCCTGGGGCATGAGCTGTGCGTGTTGGTGGGGAGATTCGTCACCGAGAACGCGCAGCTCTATCTCCGCCCGCCGGGAAAGGGGTTGACGTTCCGCGAGCAGTCGCTGATCTCCAATGTCCTGACCAGGCATACGCGTCGTACGTTCGAGGCGTGGGAGAGGTTCAGGCTGAGCGAGGAACGGGAGGGGCCCGCGCATGAAGTCCGCCGACTTCTGCAGGAGAATCGGGAGCTTCTTGCGTCCGAGCTGAACGAGGCGATCCTGGCCTTTTCGAGGCTGCCGGGAAGTGTCCTTTGAGGGTGCGGTCAGGTCTCCTGTGGCTCCACAGTCGCTCGTGTGCGTAGAGAGAGGCCTGACGCCTTGGCGGTCCGGTTGATGTCGCCGGTCGGGTTGAGGCGGGACTGCTTCTCCGCTCGCCACGTGTCGCGCAGCGTGATCGAGGCGTCACCCGGGTAGGACTTGGCTGTCCTACCCGGGTGACGCCGAGACATCGCAGGAGCCGCGAGTGGCCGCTTACCACGACAGTGACGGAGCCGAAGGACGGAAGGTCCCGGCGCAGGACGCGCCGCCGCCGCCCGCCGAACTGGTCGCGCTGGCACGGGCGTACGGGGTGGACACCCGGTACCCGGGGGCTGGGGGGCAGACGGTGGGGGCGCGGACGCTGGTGGCGGTGCTGGGGGCGCTGGGGGTGGCGGCCGGGTCGCCGGAGGAGGTGCGGGAGGCGCTGGAGCGCCACCGGGCCGAGCAGCGGGAGCGGTTGCTGCCGCCGTGCATCGTGGTCCGGCAGGGCCGCCGCACCGCGCTGGACGTACCGGCGGACGTCCGGCTGTACGTGGAGCTGGAGGGCGGCGGCAGTTGGGAGTTGCCGCGCGGCCACTCGCACTGGCTGCCCGCGGACCTCCCGCTCGGTCGGCACACCCTCACCGCGGCGAGCAGCGAGAAGCAGCAGCAGGCCCCGCTCGTCGTCGCCCCGCAGCAGCTGCCCCGACTCCCCGGCCGCAGTTGGGGGTTCCTCGCCCAGCTGTACTCCGTACTGTCCGACCGCTCCTGGGGCATGGGCGACCTGGGGGACCTCGCCGAACTCGCCGGGTGGGCGGGCGCCGCCCTCGGCGCGGGCTTCGTGCAGATCAACCCGCTGCACCAGGCCCTGCCCGCGACCCCCGGCACCCCCTCCGACCCCTCCCCGTACCGCCCCTCCTCCCGCCGCTTCGCCGACCCGGTGCACCTGCGGGTCGAGGCCGTCCCCGAGTACGGCCACCTGACGCCGGCCCAGCGGACGGCGACCGACGACCTCGCCCGCCGCGCGGCCCGGCTGCGCGAGGAGGTCCTCACCCACGACGGCCTGGTCGACCGGGACGCCGTCTGGGCCCTCAAGCGCGAGGCGCTGGAACTCCTCCACGAAGTCCCGCGCGGTCCCGGCCGTCAGGCCGGTTACGAGGCGTACCAGCGCCGCGAGGGGGAGTGGCTGCGCCGCCACGCCCTCTGGAACGCGATCGCCGAGGTGCACGGCGCCGACTGGCACCACTGGCCGAAGGGCCTGCGTCACCCGAACGGCCCACAGATCGAGCAGGCGGCCAAGGAACTCCAGGACGCGGTCGAGTTCCACCGCTGGCTCGCCTGGCAGGTCGACCAGCAGCTCGCCGCCGCCCAGCGCGCCGCCCGGGACGCGGGCATGCCGGTCGGCCTGGTCCACGACCTCGCCGTCGGCGTCCACCCGGACGGCGCCGACGCCTGGGCGCTCCAGGACGTGCTGGCCGGCGGCATCTCGACCGGCGCCCCGCCGGACGCCTTCAACGCCCACGGCCAGGACTGGGGCCTGCCGCCCTGGCGCCCGGACGCCCTGGCGAAGGCCGGCTACGCCCCGTACGCGGAACTCCTGCGCGCCGCCACGCGGCACGCCGGAGCGCTCCGCATCGACCACGTGATGGGCCTGTTCCGCCTCTGGTGGGTGCCCGAGGGCCATCCCCCCACCGAGGGCGCCTACGTCCGCTACGACGCCGAGGCGATGCTCGGCGTGCTGGCCCTGGAGGCGCACCGGGCCGGTACCGCCGTGATCGGCGAGGACCTGGGCACGGTCGAGCCGGGGGTGCGGGAGGAGCTGGCGGACCGGGGCATCCTCGGCACCTCCGTCCTCTGGTTCGAACGGGACTGGCAGTCCGACGGCGGCATCCTGCCCCCCGACCGCTGGCGCCCCGGCTGCCTGGCCACCCTCACCACCCACGACCTGCCGAGCACCGCCGCCCGCCTCTCCGGCGAGCACGTCGAGCTGCGCCACCGCCTGGGCCTGCTGGCCCGCCCGCTCGCGGAGGAGCAGCAGGAGGCCGCCGACGAACTGGCGGCCTGGCGGGCCGAACTGACCGCCCTCGGCTTGCTCGCGCCCGACGAGCCGCTCTCCGTGCCCGCCCTGTACCGCTTCCTGGACCGGACCCCGGCCGAGCTGGTGGGCGTCTGGCTGCCGGACCTGGTCGGCGATCCGCGCCCGCAGAACCTGCCGGGCACCTGGGACCAGTACCCGAACTGGCGCCTGCCGATCGCCGACGGCACGGGCGCCCCGGTCACCCTGGAGCGCCTCGCCGCCGCCCCCACCGCCCGCCTGCTCGGCCGGCTCCTCACACGCCCTGGCAGTGGGACCCCGTAAGCCGGATCCCGCAAGCGGAACCCCCAGCACCACCCCGACGCGCGCCCTCCCGTAAGCGGCGGGTAAGTTGGAATCGTGGACAAGAGGAACGCTTTGCGAGCCGGCGCGGTCTCCGCAACGGTCACGCTGATGATGCTGCTGTCGTCGCCCGCCATGGCCCTCACCAGGGATGACGGCGACGACCCGGGTGCCGGCCTGGGCGTCGGCCAGACCATCGGCCTGTACGTGCTGATCCCGCTCGCCGCGTTCGTCGTCATCGCGGCCCTCGCGGGTCTGCCGTACGGCAAGAAGAAGAAGTAACCGCGAGAAACCTCGCGAGAAACCCGCGAGAAACCGCCGCGTCCACCGAGGACACGCGACAGGTCCACCAGGACCCGCAGGAACCCCGAAGGGGCGCCGGACGATCCGTCCGGCGCCCCTTCGCGTTCAGCGGCCCAGCAGCAGGCTCAGCGAGCCCCGGCCGCCTTGTCGACCACCTGGGCCTTGAGCGCGCGCTCGATCCCGGCCCGCGACTCGACGACCTGACGGCGCAGCGCCGGCGCCGGCTCGGCCGAGGCCAGCCAGGCGTCCGTGGCGGTGAGCGTCTCCTCCGTCACCTGGAACGCCGGGTACAGCCCGACGATGATCTGCTGCGAGATCTCGTGGCTGCGGGTCTCCCAGATGCTCTTCACCGCGGCGAAGTACTTCTCCGCGTACGGCGCCAGCAGCTCCCGCTGGTCCGACTGCTGGAAGCCCGCGATCACGGCCTCCTGCACGTAGTTGGTGAGCGTGTCCGACTCCACCACCGAGGCCCAGGCCGCGGCCTTGGCCTCTGCGGTCGGGCGGGCGGAGCGGCAGCTGGCCGCGTGCTCCTGGCCGGCCGCGGTGTTGTCCCGCTCCAGCTCCGCGACGATCGCGGCCTCGTCGGCCCGGCCGGTGGCGGAGAGCCGGGCGAGCAGCGCCCAGCGCAGCTCGGTGTCCACGGCGAGGCCCTTGAGCTCGACCGAGCCGTCCAGCAGGCCGGCCAGCAGGTCGAGCTGGGCGTCCGTGCGGGCGACCGAGGCGAAGGTGCGGGCCCAGGCCAGCTGGTGGTCGCTGCCGGCCTCGGCGGTGCGCAGGTGCTCCTCGGCGGCGGCGGCCCAGCGGAGCAGGCCCTGCTCGCGCCAGTCCGGGTCGGTGTAGGCGTCCAGGGCCAGCTTGACCTGGCGCTGCACGGACTGCACGACGCCGATGTCGCTCTCCCGGCCGATACCGGAGAGCGCCAGCGACAGGTAGTCACGGGCGGCCAGTTCGCCGTCGCGGGTCATGTCCCAGGCGGAGGCCCAGCACAGCGCGCGCGGCAGCGACTCGGTGAAGCCGCCGAGGTGCTCGGTGACGACCGCCATCGAGTCCTCGTCCAGCCGGATCTTGGCGTACGACAGGTCGTCGTCGTTCAGCAGCACGACGGCCGGGCGGTGGCGGCCGACGAGCTCCGGCACCTCGGTGCGCGGGCCGTCGACGTCCAGCTCGATCCGGTCCGTCCGCACCAGCGAACCGTCGACCAGCTCGTAGAACCCGATCGCGATGCGGTGCGGCCGCAGCACGGCCTCGCCCTTGGCGCCGGCCGGCAGCGCGGGGGCCTCCTGCAGCACGGCGAAGGACTCGATCTCGCCGTCCGTGTTCAGCACTACCGACGGCCGCAGCACGTTGATGCCGGCGGTCTCCAGCCAGGACTTGGACCAGGCCTTGAGGTCGCGTCCGCTGGCCTCCTCCAGGGCGCCGAGCAGGTCGCTGAGCCGGGTGTTGCCCCAGGCGTGGCGCTTGAAGTAGGCGCGCACGCCCTCGAAGAAGGCGTCCTGGCCGACGTACGCCACCAGCTGCTTGAGCACCGAGGCGCCCTTGGCGTAGGTGATGCCGTCGAAGTTGACCTGGACGTCCTCCAGATCGTTGATCTCGGCCATGATCGGGTGGGTGGACGGCAGCTGGTCCTGCCGGTAGGCCCAGGTCTTCATCTGGTTGGCGAAGGTGGTCCAGGAGTGCGGCCACTTGGAGCTCGGGGCCTCGGCCTGGCAGACGGCCTCGGCGAAGGTCGCGAAGGACTCGTTGAGCCAGAGGTCGTTCCACCACTCCATGGTGACGAGGTCGCCGAACCACATGTGGGCGAGCTCGTGCAGGATCGTCGCGGCGCGCGCCTCGTACGCGGCGTCGGTGACCTTGGAGCGGAACACGTACTGGTCGCGCAGGGTGACGGCGCCCGCGTTCTCCATCGCGCCGGCGTTGAACTCTGGGACGAAGAGCTGGTCGTACTTGGGGAACGGGTACGGGAAGTCGAACTTCGCCTGGAAGTAGTCGAAGCCCTGCTTGGTGACCTCGAAGATCGCCTCGGCGTCGAGGAACTCGCGCAGCGAGGGGCGGCAGTACACGGCCAGCGGCACGCGCTGCTCGCCGTTCTCGTAGGTGTCGAAGACCCCGACGTACGGGCCGGCCACGAGCGCGGTGATGTAGCTGGAGATCCGGCCGGTGGGCTCGAACTCCCAGACCTGGGTGGGGCCTTCGCCGACCGGCTCGGGGGTCGGCGAGTTGGACACCACGACCCAGCCGGTGGGGGCCGTCACGGTGAACCTGAACGCGGCCTTGAGGTCGGGCTGTTCGAAGTTCGCGTAGACCCGGCGGGCGTCCGGCACCTCGAACTGGGTGTACAGGTAGGTCTCGCCGTCGACCGGGTCGACGAACCGGTGCAGGCCCTCGCCGGTGTTGCTGTAGGCGCAGTTCGCGACGACCCGCAGCTCGTTCTCCGCCGCCAGGCCGGGCAGCGGGATGCGGCTGTCGGCGAAGCTCGCCGGGTCGAGCGACGTGCCGTTGAGGGTGATCTCCTCGACGCCGGGGGCGACGAGGTCGATGAAGCTGTCGGCGCCGGGGGTCGTGGCGGAGAACCGGACCACGGTCGTGGACCGGAAGGTACCGCCCTCGCGGGCCGAGCCGAGGTCGAGCTCGATGTCGTACGCGTCCACCCGGATGAGGTCGGCCCGGGTACGGGCCTCGTCGCGGGTCAGGTTGGTGCCGGGCACTCGCTGCACTCCTTCGTCAGGCTGATGGACCGAATCCTCGCATGCCCGACGAGCGACCCGGCCGGAAAATCCCGACCGGAGAACCCGACCGGAAACCCGGCCGGAAATCCCGCCCCGAGAACCCGACCGGAGAACCCGACCGGAGAACGGGGACGGGGCGGGCCCGGGCCCACCGGCCCCGACCCGCCCCGCCCTCACTGCCCTCACCGACCGGAGTGCGTCACTTCCGCCACTTGGTCAGCGGACCGTCGGTGTTGGTGTACCGGCGGAACGCGTACACCGCGTTGCCGTCGTCCGAGACGTAGTACACCGAGGTGCTCATGCTGATGTCGAACTTCCCGTTCGCGTTCGCGACGGTGCCGATGTCGGTCATCGAGCCGTCGGTCGGCGAGAGCGTCACCAGCCGGGACGGCTTGTCGTAGCCCTGCGAGACCAGGGCGCGCACCTTGCCGTCCTTGTCGGTGCCGGTGACCAGGCGGATGTCGCTGCCGCTGCCCGAACCGGGGCTGGCCGCCCACAGGCGCTTGCCGGTGTTCAGGTCGTAGGCGTTGATGGCCGGCTTGGTCGGGTTGACCTGGACGTACAGGGTGCTGCCGCTCACCACGTTGCGGGTGAAGGCGGTGTCCTGGCCGGACAGCCGCAGGCTGTCCGAGCCGGCCTCCTTGACGGACATCTGGTTGCCCGGCTTGTTGTCCTTGTCGAACGGCAGGATGTAGTCGCCGTTCGGGCCGTTGGTGATCAGCAGGACCAGCGGCTTGTCCTGGACGACCGAGTCGACCTGCTCGATCGTGCCGGTCAGGGTGACCGGGGTGCTCACGGGCTTGCCGGAGTCGGAGTTCACGATGACCAGCTGCGACTTCGGGCCGCTGGTCATGTAGCAGCGGTCGCTGATGGCGATCTGGCTGCCGGCCGCGCGGGCCCGCATGGTGCAGTCCTTGTCGCGGGGCTGGTACTGCCAGGCCGGCTGGCCGTTGGAGATGTTCAGCCCGGCCACCGCGTTGCCGCCGACGGCGACCACGTTGTCGGTGACGCTCAGGGTCGGCTGGGACAGCCGGTCGGCGGTGGCCTTGACGGTCCACAGCAGCTTGCCCGAGGTGAGGTCCACGGCGCCGATGGTGGAGCAGTCGTAGTCACCGGTGTTGAAGGCGACGGCGGCGACGTTCTTGGAGTTGGCGGTGTACGAGGCGCTGCACACCTCCTTGCTGCCGGACGGCACCGGGATGTTCCAGGCCTGCTTGCCGTCGACCAGGTTGTAGGCCTTGACGCCGTCGCTGTCGACGCGGACGGCGTACTTGTCGGTGCCCCAGATGCCCAGCAGCTGGTTGGTGGCATCGGTGTTGGAGGGCGTCGGGGCGTTCCAGGCGACGTTGAACGTGGCCTTGGTGCCGTCCGGCGCGGGCGCCGGAGCGACGGTGTTCCCGCCGTTGTCGCCGCCGACGGTGCTGGTGCCGCCCGAGTTCGCCACCGGGCCGGGGTTCGGGTCCGGCTTGGGGCTGGGCTTGAGCAGCACGACCAGCCCGATCACGATGGCGATCGCCAGCACACCGCCGATGATCCCGCCCCAGAGCATCACGGGGTTGCGCTGCTTCGGGGCCGCCGGCACCGGCGCACCGGGGTAGTAGCCCGGCTGCTGCTGGTAGTTGTACCCGCCGCCGTAGCCCTGCCCCGCGTCCGCCCCGGGGTAGCCCCCACCGGGCGCCGGGTCGTACGGGCCGATCGGCGCACCCGCCGGAGGCTGGGCCGGCATCCCGGCTGCCGTCGGCGCGTACGCGGCGTAGTCGGCCCCACCCGCGGGGGGCTGGACCGGGGGCGCCGGGGGTGCCGGGGGCATCGGGGGCTGGGCCGGCGGCCCGCCCTGCCCCGGAACCGCCGAGCCGTCGAGCTGGGTCATCTGGTCCGCGACGGCGGCAGGATCCACACCGCCCGCCGGCCGCCCGAACGAAACGCCCCGATTGCCCTGCGGGCCGCTGCCGGATGCATCGCCTGCACCCGGCGTAGGGTGATCCCCTGCCATCTGATTCCCCGTCATGTCTGGATGCGTCCCCCTGCCGGTACCGACCGCGGCCCGGTGGGACGGGTGAGATTGGGCACCATGCTAGTGGCGGCCGGTTTTCGCCCGCTCCCAGGACCGCCCGATCCGGGCCCCGCCTCCCCCCACCGCGCAACACCTTCACCCCCCGGCCACCCCGCCCCCACGCCCCCGCCCGCCGCGAGCCCCGCACCCCGGCCCACCGCTAGCCCCGCACCCCCGCCCGCCGCGGGCCCGCGCAGCGGCCCCCACCCGCCGGCCCCCGACCCGTACCCTTCAGGAGTTGAAGGGGACACCCGGCGGAGGGTTCCCCACCCTGGGAGGGTGGATCATGTCGACGGACACACCGGGCTCACAGTCGTCCCTGCACCGGGCGAACCTGGAACGGGTGCTCCGCGCGGTACGGATGGCCGGTTCGCTCACCCAGGCCGAGATCGCCCGCGGCACCGGCCTCTCCGCGGCCACCGTCTCCAACATCGTGCGGGAACTGAAGGAGAGCGGCACCGTCGTGGTCGCCGACACCTCCTCCGGCGGCCGCCGCGCCCGCAGCGTCTCGCTGAGCGGTGACGCGGGCATCGTGGTCGGCATCGACTTCGGCCACACCCACCTGCGGGTGGCCGTCGGCAACCTCGCCCACCGGGTGCTGGCCGAGGAGAGCGCCCCGATCGACGTGGACGTCTCGGCCGCGCAGGGCTTCGACCGCGCCGAGGCGATGGTGGCGCGCCTCCTCGCGCAGGCCGGCTTCCGTCCCGAGAAGGTGATCGGGGTGGGCCTCGGTGTGCCGGGGCCGATCGACGTGGAGACCGGTGCGCTGGGCTCGACCGCGATCCTGCCGGGCTGGACGGGCATCGCCCCGGGCCGGGAGCTGGCGGAGCGGCTCGGCATGCCGGTGCACGTGGACAACGACGCCAACCTGGGCGCGCTGGGCGAGCTGGTCTGGGGGGCCGGCCGCGGCCTGAGCGACCTCGCCTACATCAAGATCGCCAGCGGGGTCGGCGCCGGCCTGGTGGTCAACGGCCAGATCTACCGGGGGCCGGGCGGCACCGCGGGTGAGATCGGGCACATCACCCTGGACGAGGCGGGCCCGGTCTGCCGCTGCGGCAACCGGGGCTGCCTGGAGACCTTCGTCGGCTCCCGCTACCTGCTGTCGCTGCTCACCTCGACCCTCGGCCCGGACCTCACCCTGCCCCGGGTGGTGGAGCTGGCCCACCAGGGCGACCTGGGCTGCCGCCGGGTGATCGCCGACGCCGGGCGCCAGATCGGTACGGGCGTGGCGACCCTGTGCAACCTGCTCAACCCGCGCCGGGTGATCCTGGGCGGGGACCTCGCCGAGGCCGGTGAGCTGGTGCTGGCCCCGATCCGCGACTCGGTGGCCCGCTACGCGATCCCCAGCGCGGCCCGCCAGCTGTCGGTGGTCCCCGGCACCCTGGGCGGCCGGGCCGAGGTGCTGGGGGCGCTGGCCCTGGTGATGAGCGAGATGGGCGAGTCCGGGGCGCTCGGCCGGCACTGACCGTCTCCCGGCCCGTGGCCGGCGCGGCCCGCTCCCGGGCCCGTTCACCCGTCCGGCCGCAACCGCCGGAGAACGTCCGTTCGTCAATGAGGATTGACCCGCACCCCCCGACCGACCTCCGGGAATGGCGGTAACCGGTCGGTGGCACCGGGCGTGCCGCTCGGCGTCCGCGTAGCGGACATTAGACTCGACCGGTCGGTACCGGCCGCGACCACCGGCCTGCCGCCGGACGGGGCGGCGACGCCCGTCGGACCGTCCGTGGTCCGCGAACACTGAACGAGGAGGAACGGGTGGCCCTGCTGACCCGCATTCGGGGACCGCGCGATCTCGACCGGCTCACGCCCGGACAGCTGGCCGCACTGGCCCAGGAGGTCCGGACCTTCCTGGTGACCGAGGTCTCCAAGACGGGCGGCCACCTCGGACCCAACCTCGGGGTGGTGGAGCTGACCATCGCGCTGCACCGGGTCTTCGACTCCCCGCGCGACCGCATCCTCTTCGACACCGGCCACCAGAGCTACGTCCACAAGCTGCTCACCGGCCGCCAGGACTTCTCCCGGTTGAAGATGAGCGGCGGCCTGTCCGGCTACCCCTCGCGCGCCGAGTCCGAGCACGACGTGATCGAGAACTCGCACGCCTCCACGGTCCTCTCGTACGCGGACGGCCTGGCCAAGGCCAACAAGATCCAGGGCAAGGCGGACCCGGTCGTCGCCGTGATCGGTGACGGCGCGCTCACCGGCGGCATGGCCTGGGAGGCGCTGAACAACATCGCCGACGCCAAGGACCTGCCGGTCGTCATCGTCGTCAACGACAACGAGCGCTCCTATTCGCCGACCATCGGCGGCCTCGCCAACCACCTCGCCACCCTGCGCACCACCCAGGGCTACGAGCGCTTCCTGTCCTGGGGCAAGGACGCCCTGCAGCGCACCCCGGTGGTCGGCCAGCAGCTGTTCGAGACGCTGCACGGCGCCAAGAAGGGCCTCAAGGACTTCATCGCCCCGCAGGGCATGTTCGAGGACCTCGGCCTCAAGTACATCGGCCCGATCGACGGCCACGACCTGACCGCCCTGGAGTCGGCGCTGACCAAGGCGCGCGGCTTCGGCGGCCCGGTGATCGTGCACTGCCTCACCGAGAAGGGCCGCGGCTACCACGCCGCCGAGAACAACGACGAGGACCGCTTCCACGCCGTCGGCGTGATCCACCCGGACACCGGCCTGCCGGTCAAGAACTCGGGCAAGGACTGGACCTCGGTCTTCGGCGAGGAGATGGTCGCGCTCGGCCGCGAGCGCGAGGACATCGTGGCGATCACCGCCGCGATGCTCCACCCGGTCGGCCTGGCGCCGTTCGCCAAGGAGTTCCCGGACCGCATCTTCGACGTCGGCATCGCCGAGCAGCACGCCGTCACCAGCGCCGCCGGCCTGGCCACCAACGGGCTGCACCCGGTGTTCGCGGTCTACGCGACCTTCCTGAACCGCGCCTTCGACCAGGTCCTGATGGACGTCGCGCTGCACAAGCTGGGCGTCACCTTCGTGCTGGACCGGGCCGGCGTCACCGGCACGGACGGCGCCTCGCACAACGGCATGTGGGACATGTCGATCCTCCAGGTCGTCCCGGGCCTGCGGCTGGCCGCCCCGCGCGACGCCGACCAGGTCCGCGCCCAGCTGCGCGAGGCCGTCCAGGTCGAGGACGCCCCGACGGTGGTGCGCTACTCCAAGGGCTCGGTCGGTCCGGCCGTCGCCGCGGTCGGCCGGGTCGGCGGCATGGACGTGCTGCGCGCCGCCGGGGAGCCCTCCGGCGCCCACCGCGCGGACGTGCTGATCGTCTCGGTCGGCGCGATGGCCCCGACCAGCCTGGAGGTGGCCGACCTGCTGGCCGCCCGGGGCGTCACCGCCACCGTGGTGGACCCGCGCTGGGTCAAGCCGGTGGACGAGGCCCTGCCGGGCCTGGCCGCCGAGCACCGGGTGGTCGTCACGATCGAGGACAACGGCCGGGTGGGCGGCGTCGGCGCGGCCGTCGCGCAGGCACTGCGGGACGCGGACGTGGACGTGCCGGTGCGCGACTTCGGCATCCCGCAGGAGTTCCTGGACCACGCCAGCCGGAACGAGATCCTGGCCGAGATCGGCCTGACCGCCCCCGCCATCGCCGAGAAGGTGGGCGCCCTGGTCGCCAAGCTGGACGCGGCGCCGGTCGAGGCCTGAACCACCCCCGGTGGAACGGGCCGGCCACCCGCCGCCCGTTCCGCCGATGCCCGATTGTCGTCTCTGCGTAACAGTTCGTCGCGGGACGAGCTGACAATCGCACTGAATGGCGGGACCGGCGCTCTCCGCGCCGTTCCCGCCCGGTAGGTTGTCAACCGTGCCCACCCCCACCCGCCCCCGCCTCGACGGACTGGTCGACCGCCTGCCCGCGCGTGCCCGTACCCACATCCGACAGGGGTACTGGACGAGGCTGGTGCCGCTGCTCACCCTGGTCGCGGTGGCCACCCACATCCCGTCCTTCGCCCGGCCCGTCTGGAGCCCGGACGAGGGCTTCCTGGCCACCCAGGCCCGGATGCTCGCGGACGGCGGGGTGCTCTACGACACCGTGGTGGACCGCAAGCCGCCGCTGCTGCCCTGGCTCTACCAGGCCTGCTTCGCCGTCTTCGGTTCCGCCTCGCTGTGGCCGCTGCGCACCCTCGCGGTGGCGGCCCACCTGGTCACCGCGATCCTGCTGGCCTCGATCGCCCGCGGCCGCTGGGGCAACCGGGCCGGGGCCGGCGCCGGACTGCTCTACCTGCTGGTCTCCATCGGGCTCTCCCCGGAGGACACCCAGGCGGCGACCTTCGAGGTCTTCATGCTGCCCGCGATGGTGGCCGCCTTCCGGTACGCCGAGCGCCGCCGCTGGCTGGCCGCGGGCATCGCGGTCGCGCTCTGCTCGCTGACCAAGCAGACCGGCGGCGCGGTGCTGCTGCCGGTGCTCTGGATGCTCCTCCAGGACGCCCGCCGACGCGGGGTGCGCTGGCCGCCCGCCCTGTTCAAGATCGGGTTCGGCTTCGCGGTGCCGATAGCGCTGGTGGCGGTCATCCTCACCAAGCCCAAGGGCTTCCTCTTCTGGGTGGTCACCGGCAGCGGCGACTACGCCTCCTTCGGCGGCGCCTGGCTGCAGATGCTCGGCCGGGCCTTCGGCAACCTCGGCATCCTGGCCGCGGCGGGCCTCGGCTTCCTGTTCCCGGTCGGCCGCCGGCTCTGGTTCAAGTACCGCCACCGCCCGCTGCCGGTGGCCGGCGAGGAGCACGGCTCGACCACCGACCTGTGGGTCTGGCTGCTCTCCTCGGCCGTCGCGGTCAGCGTGGGCTTCCACTTCTTCGGCCACTACTACCTCCAGCTGATGCCCCCGCTGGTGCTGCTGGGCACCGGGGCGGTCGCCACCTCGGCGATCCGCTGGAAGCCCGTCCTGGTGTACACCACGGTCGCCGCCACGGTCTTCTGGGGCCTGGCGCTGGCCTGGCCGGGGGAGCAGATGAGCCGCAACACCGAGGTCGCCACCGCGGTCGCCGCCCAGACCACCCCCAAGGACACCGTGCTGGTCTGGGGCATGCACCCCGAGCTGTACTGGCTGGCCGACCGCAAGCCCGCGAGCCGCTACCTGACCGCCGGCTTCCTCACCAACTACAGCGGAGGCAAGGACGGCAGCGGCAACGTCGGCGAGCAGTTCAGCGTCAACAACGCCTGGCAGACCTTCGACAAGGAGCTCGCCAACGGCCTGCCCGAGGTCTTCGTGGACGACTCCGGCGTCGCCCCGTACCAGCCGGTGCTGGTCCCGCGGATCGAGAACCTGCTGGACACCCACTACGAGATGATCGGCGTCATCGGCGACACCGTCGTCTACCGCCTCAAGCACTGAGGTACCGCCTCAAGTACCACCGAGGTACCGCCTCGAGCACCGAGGCCCGACACCGCGTACGCGAGAGCCCCCGGCGACCAGGTCGCCGGGGGCTCCGCTCGTACCGCTACGCCTTACGCGGGCACCGAGGCCACGCCGGGGGCGAGGAACTTCTTGCCGGTCACCCGCTCCGAGACGCCCTCACGGTCCAGGTACGGGGTGATCCCGCCCAGGTGGAAGGGCCAGCCGGCACCGGTGATCATGCAGAGGTCGATGTCCTGGGCCTCGCCGACGACACCCTCCTCCAGCATCAGGCCGATCTCCTGGGCCACGGCCTCCAGGGAGCGGTTCAGGACCTGCTCCTCGGTGAGCACCGAGTCGCCGAAGCTCAGCAGCTCCAGCACCTCGGGGTCGAGGACCTGCTTGCCGTCCACCCAGGTGTAGAAGCCGCGCTTGCCGGCCTTGACCACCTTGCCGAGGTTCTCGGAGACGGTGAACCGCTCCGGGAAGGCGCCGGCCAGGGTCTCCGAGACGTGCAGGGCGATGGCCGGGCCGACCAGCTCCAGCAGCACGATCGGGGACATCGGCAGGCCGAGCGGCTCGACGGCCTTCTCGACGCTGGCGATCGGGGTGCCCTCGTCGATGATGTTCTGGATCTCGCCCATGAAGCGGGTCAGGATCCGGTTCACCACGAACGCCGGGGCGTCCTTGCACAGCACCGAGGTCTTCTTGAGCTTCTTCGACACGGCGAAGGCGGTGGCCAGCGACGCGTCGTCGGTCTGCTCGCCGCGGACGATCTCCAGCAGCGGGAGGATCGCGACCGGGTTGAAGAAGTGGAAGCCGACGACCCGCTCGGGGTGCTGGAGCTTCGAGGCCATCTCGGTGACCGACAGCGAGGAGGTGTTGGTCGCCAGCACGCAGGTCGGCGAGACCACGGCCTCCAGGTCCGCGAAGACGGTCTGCTTGACGCCCATCTCCTCGAACACGGCCTCGATGACGAAGTCCGCGTCACCGAAGGCCACGGCCTTGTCCAGCGAGCCGCTGACCAGGCCCTTGAGGCGGTTGGCCTTGTCCTGGCCGATCCGGCCCTTGCCGAGCAGCTTGTCGATCTCGGCGTGGACGTAGCCGACGCCCTTGTCGACGCGCTCCTGGTCGATGTCGGTGAGGACCACCGGCACCTCCAGACGGCGGGCGAACAGCAGCGCCAGCTGCGAGGCCATCAGGCCGGCGCCGACGATGCCGACCTTGGAGACCGGGCGGGCCAGCGACTTGTCCGGCGCACCGAACGGGCGCTTGGCCCGGCGCTGCACCAGGTTGAAGGCGTAGATGCCGCTGCGCAGCTCGCCGCTCATGATGAGGTCGGCCAGGGCCGCGTCCTCGGCGTCGAAGCCGGCCTGGAGGCTGCCCTTGTCGGCGAGGTCGGCGTCCTTGACGGCGGCGATGATGTCCAGCGCCTTGTACGCGGCCGGAGCGGCCCCGTGCACCTTGGCGTCCGCGACCATGCGGCCCCAGAGGACGGCGTCGTCCCAGGCCTTGCCGCGGTCGATCGCCTCGCGCTCGACGGCGACGTCGCCCTTGAGGACCTGGGCGGCCCACAGCAGCGACTGCTCCAGGAAGTCGGCCGGCTCGAAGATCGCGTCGGCGATCCCCAGCTCGAACACGTCCTTGCCCTTGAGCTGCTTGTTCTGGTTCATCGAGTTCTCGATGATGACCTTGACGGCCTTACCGGCACCGATCAGGTTCGGCAGGATGGTGCAGCCGCCCCAGCCGGGGACGAGGCCGAGGAAGACCTCGGGCAGCGAGAAGGCCGGAACGCCCGCGGACACCGTGCGGTAGTCGCAGTGCAGGCCGACCTCGACGCCGCCGCCCATGGCCGCGCCGTTGTAGAAGGCGAAGGTCGGGACGGGCAGCGCGGCGATCCGCTTGAAGACCTCGTGGCCGCCCTTGCCGATGGCCAGCGCGTCGGCGTGCTGCTTGAGCAGCTCGACGCCCTTGAGGTCGGCGCCGACGGCGAAGATGAACGGCTTGCCGGTGATCGCGGCGCCGACGATCCTGCCCTCGGCGGCCTCGGCCTCGACCTGGTCCAGCGCCTCGGACAGCTTGAGCAGTGAGCCCGGGCCGAAGGTGGTCGGCTTGGTGTGGTCGAAGCCGTTGTCCAGGGTGATCATGGCCAGCTTGCCGGCCTGCAGCGGCAGGTCCAGGTGGCGCACGTGCGCGGTCGTGACGACCTCGCCCGGGAACAGCTCGGCGCCCTGCTGGAGCAGCTCAGTGGTGTTGCTCATGCTCACTTACCACCCTCGAAGTGGGGGTTCTCCCAGATGATGGTGCCGCCCATGCCGAAGCCGATGCACATCGTGGTGAGGCCGTAGCGGACGTCCGGGCGCTGCTCGAAGCGGCGGGCCAGCTGGTTCATCAGGCGCACGCCCGAGGAGGCCAGCGGGTGGCCGAAGGCGATCGCGCCGCCGAACGGGTTGACCCGCTCGTCGTCGTCCGCGATGCCGTAGTGGTCCAGGAAGGACAGCACCTGGACGGCGAAGGCCTCGTTGACCTCGAAGGCCTGGATGTCGTCGATGGTCAGACCGGCCTTGGCCAGGGCCTTCTCGGTGGCCGGCACCGGGCCGATGCCCATGACCTCGGGCTCGACGCCCGCGAAGGCGTAGGAGACCAGGCGCATCTTGACCGGGAGGCCGAGCTCCTCGGCGACGTCCTCGGCGGCCAGCAGCGAGGCGGTGGCACCGTCGTTCAGACCGGCCGAGTTGCCCGCGGTGATGTTGCCGTGCGGGCGGAACGGGGTCTTGAGGCCGGCCAGCGACTCCATCGTGGTGCCCGGGCGCATCGGCTCGTCCACGGTGGCCAGGCCCCAGCCGGTCTCGCCGACCTCGGGGTTGGTGTTGCGGATCGTGATCGGCACCAGGTCGGGCTGGATGTCGCCGTTGGCGTACGCCTTGGCCGCCTTCTCCTGGGAGCGCACGGCGTAGGCGTCGCAGCGCTCCTTGGTGATGTGCGGGAAGCGGTCGTGCAGGTTCTCCGCGGTCATGCCCATGAACAGGGCGGACTCGTCGACCAGCTTCTCCGAGACGAAGCGCGGGTTCGGGTCCACGCCCTCGCCCATCGGGTGGCGGCCCATGTGCTCCACGCCACCGGCCACGACCACGTCGTACGCGCCGAAGGCGATGCCGCCCGCGGTGGCGGTCACGGCGGTCAGGGCGCCGGCGCACATGCGGTCGATCGAGTAGCCGGGCACGGACTTCGGCAGGCCGGACAGCAGGGCGGCGGTGCGCCCGATGGTCAGACCCTGGTCGCCGATCTGCGTGGTGGCCGCGATGGCGACCTCGTCGATGCGCTCGACGGGCAGGCTCGGGTTACGGCGCACGAGTTCCCGGATGCACTTGACGACGAGGTCGTCGGCGCGGGTCTCGTGGTAGATGCCCTTCGGGCCGGCCTTGCCGAACGGGGTGCGGACGCCATCGACGAAGACGACGTCCCTCGCGGTACGAGGCACGGGGGCTCTCCTCCCAGGGACCAACATTTCGGGTGTGCAGGCTGCCGCCGGAAGATCCCGAGCGGCGCCGCGTCAGAAGCCATGCTACCGGTCGGTAACCAACCTGCCCAGGCCCCTCGGAGGGTTCTGACCATGTGTCCCGCGACACGTCCGGCACCACCGAGACCAGGAAGGCTCCCCGGGAACGCCGTGAGGGGGCGCCGTCCGTGCGGACGGCGCCCCCTCACGGGAGTCGGTCGGCGGGGCCGGGGCCGCGCGGGCGGGCCCGTGCGCTCCGGCCGGATCAGGCCTCGGCGGTGCCGGCGGTGGCGGCGGTGGCGAAGGCGGCGGCCACCACCGGCGCCACCAGGTCGACCTGCCACTGCCGGGCGCCGAGCCGGCGCAGCACGGCGGCCACGCCGTCGCCGCTCAGGTCGGCCGGCGGCTCCCAGGAGACCCGGCGCACCAGGTCCGGGGTGATCAGGTTCTCGGCGGGCAGGTGGTGGCGCTCGGCCAGCTCGCTGACCGCGGCGCGGGCACCGGAGAGCCGGGCGGCCGCGACCGGGTCCTTCTCCGCCCAGGCCCGCGGCGGCGGCGGCCCGTCGTGCGGGGCGGCGGCCGGCGGCAGCTGGTTCTCCGGGACCTCCCGGCCGCGCTGCACGGCCGCCAGCCACTGGTCCAGCTGGCGCCGGTGCAGCCGCGGGCCGAAGCCCTGGACGGCCTGCAGCGCGGCGATGTTCAGCGGCATGGCCAGCGCGGCGTTGACGATCGCGGCGTCCGAGAGCACCCGGCCCGGGGAGACGTCGCGCTCCTGGGCCAGCCGGTCGCGGGTCAGCCACAGCTCGCGCACCACGGCCAGCTGGCGGCGCCGGCGGACCTTGTGCAGCTGCGAGGTGCGCCGCCACGGGTCGGTGCGCGGGGCGGGGCGGGGCGCGGCCGCGATCGCGGCGAACTCCTCCAGGGCCCAGTCGAGCTTGCCCTGGGCGTCCAGCTCCTGTTCGAGTGCGTCACGCAGCTCGACCAGCACCTCGACGTCCAGAGCGGCGTAGCGCAGCCACGGCTCGGGCAGCGGGCGGGTGGACCAGTCGACGGCCGAGTGCTCCTTGGCCAGGCTCAGCCCGAGCACGTTCTCGGTCATCGGCCCCAGGCCGACCCGGGCGAAGCCGGCGATCCGCCCGGCCAGCTCGGTGTCGAACAGGCGGGCCGGTCTCATGCCCACCTCGGCGAGGCAGGGGAGGTCCTGGGTGGCGGCGTGCACCACCCACTCGGCGTCCGCGATGGCGGCGCCCAGTCCGCTCAGGTCGGGGCAGGCGATCGGGTCGATCAGCGCGGAGCCGGCGCCCGCGCGGCGCAGCTGGATGAGGTACGCCCGTTGCCCGTAGCGGTAGCCGGAGGCGCGCTCGGCGTCGACGGCGACAGGTCCGGTGCCCGCGGCGAAGGCGGCGACGACGGCGGCCAGCGCCTGCTCGTCCGCCACGACGGGCGGGATCCCCTCCTTCGGTTCGAGGAGTGGGACCGGGGCTGCTTCTTCTGGGATGGCTGCTACGGCGTCGGTCACCTACCAAGGGTACGACGGTCACCGGAACTGGGAGTGTTGTCGGACTGGTCAGACTGCTGATCGCCCGCCCGCCCGGCCACCCGACCGGCTGCCCGGGCGCCCGGCTGACGGACCGCCGGGCCCGGACCCCCGGGTGCTGCCGGACGAGCGTGCGGCGGCCCCCGGGGGACCGGCCACGCGGGGCCGCGCACGGTGGGGGAGGGGGTTTGGGCCCCCGCCGCGGAAGGGGGGAGGGACGGGGGGGGCGGGGCCGCCGCCCACCCCGGCG
>NZ_JBHWIV010000090.1:0-33756 GCF_042731675.1 Kitasatospora sp. NPDC059827
GGGGGCGGGGGGGTGTGGGTGGGGGGGGGCGGGGTGGGCCGGGGGGGGCCCCCCCCCGCGCTGGTGGTTCGGTGGGGCCGGCCGGTGTGTCAGCCGTTGAAGGTGCCGGACTTCTCCACGGCCCACTTGCCGTCCTTGACGGTGTAGACGGTGAGCTGCTTGTTGGTGGTGTCGCCGAACTCGTCGAACGAGACCTTGCCGGTGACGCCGTCGAAGGAGACCTTCTGGACGGCGTCGCGGACGGTCTTGCGCAGGCCGTCGCCGGTGGGGAGCTTGCCGTTGTTGCTGGTCACGACGGACTTGACGGCCTGGATGATGGCCCAGGCGCTGTCGTAGGAGTAGCCGCCGTAGGTCTCGTAGGCGTCCTTGTAGCCGGCGGCCTTGTAGTCGGCGATGTACTTCTTGGCGGTGTCGAGGGATTCGACGGGCAGGCCGACGGCGGTGGCGAAGTCGCCCTGGCTCTTGGGGTTGAGCTTGATGAAGTCGCCGCTCTGGATGCCGTCGCCGCCCATCAGGGGGATGGCGACGCCGGCGTCCTTGAGCTGGAGGGAGAGCGGGCCGGCGGCGGGGTACTCGCCGCCGTAGTAGACGGCGTCGGCGCCGGAGGCCTTGACCTTGGTGACGATGGCGGAGAAGTCGCGGTCGTCGGGGTTGACGTGCTCCTCGCCGGCCAGGGTGCCGCCGAGCTTGGTGAACTCGCCCTTGAAGGTGGAGGCGAGGCCGGCGCCGTAGGTCTTCTGGTCGTCGATCAGGAAGACCTTGGTCTTCTTGGCGTCGTTGTAGAGGAACTGGGCGGCGAAGGGGCCCTGGACGGCGTCGGTGGTGGCGGTGCGGAAGTAGGACTTGAAGGGGCGCTTCTTGTCGCCGCTGGCCCACTTCTCGCCCTGGCTGAGGGCGACGCCGGTGTTGGCGGGGGAGATCTCGGTGAGGCTCGCGTCGTCGAAGATCTGCTGCATGGACTGGGCCACGCTGGAGTTGAGCGGGCCGACGACGCCGAGGACCTTGGGGTCGCCGACGAGCTGGGTGGCGTTCTGCTGGCCGGGGGCGGGCTTGGCGGTGTCGTCGAGGGCCTTGACCTCGAACTTGACGCCGGGGACCTCGTTGGTCGCGTTGGCGTTCTTGACGGCGAGGTCGACGGAGTTGCGGATGCCGAGGCCGAGGGCGGAGAGGTCGCCGGTGAGCGGGGCGTCGACGCCGATGACGACGGTGGTGGAGCCGCTGTCCTTGCCGCCGGCGGTGTCGCCGGACTTCCCGCCGCGGGAGCCGCAGGCGGTGAGGCTGAGGGCGCCGATCACGGCAATGCTCACGACAATTGCGGAACGATGACGCACGAGGGTCCCCATTCGGTTCAGGAGGCGCCCGCGCCTGAGTGGCGGGAGCCGGGATGCGCGGAGGGCCGGGCCCATTCCGGATGGCGCGGTGACTGGCCGTGACTCTAGATGCCCTTGGGCGGCTCGGGCAGTGCTGTGGGCAGGCTGTGATTCTCTTGTTATGAGCACACGGAGCATTTGTCTCAGCATGTGGTCGTTCTGGCTCGACCGATCCTGAACTGCTGGGCGTTTACGTGCTGGTGGAGGGATGTAAGGGCCAGAAATGGGGGTTGCAGCTGGCAGCGTCGATAATCGGACAGGGGTGTCCGGTGTACTGCATTCGACCGTGCACGTCCGCATTTCGGACGATGGGGGTGCGGCGAAGAGGTTCCGCGTCTCGGGGGCCGCGGAACTGTCACCTGCTGGGATTTCCCACCTGTTACGCAGTGTTACAGGCTTGGGGGCGCGCCGAGCGCGTCCGGACATGCCGGCGCCCCCTCGCTCAGACCAACGCCTGCCCAGGGTGGCGGAAGGTCAAACAAGGGGGCGGGAAAGAGACTTGATGTTCTCGGTGGTGAACTGCTGCTGCCCGGAGGCCCGTTGTTCCCTCCGGGGAGGCCGTCGCGCTTCCCGGAGGCCCGTTACAGGTCGCGCAGCATGCAGGTCAGCCGGCAGCTGGTGATCCGCTTGCCGGTGTCGTCGGTGATCGCGATCTCGTACGTCGCGGCGGTGCGGCCCTTGAACACCGCCGTCGCCACGCCGGTGACCAGGCCGGAGGTGGCCGAGCGGTGGTGGGTGGCGTTGAGGTCCACGCCCACCGCGTACCGGCCCGGGCCGGCGTGCAGCATCGCGCCGATCGAGCCGAGCGTCTCCGCCAGCGCCGCCGAGGCGCCGCCGTGCAGCAGCCCGTACGGCTGCTGGTTTCCCTCCACCGGCATGGTGCCGACGACCCGGTCGCCGGAGGCCTCGACGATCCGGATGCCGAGCTTCTCGCCGAGGTGGCCGCCGGAGAAGGTCTCCGGGTTCACCCCGAGCTTGGCGAAGTGGTCCAGCACGTCCTGCGGGACGTTCAGGACGGGGGCCGGGGCCGGGGCGCCGTCGGTGGCGGTGCCGGGGGCGGTGTCGGGGGCCGCGTCGGTCATCGGGGGAACTCCTGCCGCTCTGGGGTGACGTCGTCGTGCTGCCTGTGATCGTACGACCGTCCTACTCGCTGGTACCGGGCCCGGACCGACCGGCGCGGCGCCCCTTTTGTCGGTGCCGGGCCATAGGATCGGTGGCCGGTAGTGGAATCGGCAGGAACGGACGTTGACGTGGCTACGCAGAGTACGGACAAGGGCGCGACGGGTGGCGGCGGGGCCGGCCCGCGGCCCCGGCTGATGCTGCTCGACGGGCACTCGATGGCCTACCGGGCCTTCTACGCCCTGCCCGTGGAGAACTTCAACACCTCCACCGGACAGCCCACCAACGCGGTCTACGGCTTCGCCTCGATGCTCGCCAACACCGTCCGGGACGAACGGCCCACCCACCTCGCCGTCGCCTTCGACCTCTCCCGGCAGACCTTCCGCTCCGCCGAGTTCCCCGACTACAAGGCCAACCGGGCCAAGACGCCGGACGAGTTCAAGAGCCAGATCGGCCTGATCGGCGAACTCCTCGACGCCATGCGCGTCCCGCGGATGACGGTCGAGGGCTTCGAGGCCGACGACATCATCGCCACCCTCGCCACCGCCGCCGAAGCGGCCGGCTACGACGTCGACATCGTCACCGGCGACCGCGACTCCCTCCAACTCGTCACCGACCACGTCACCGTGCTCTACCCGACCAAGGGCGTCTCCGAGCTCACCCGCTTCACCCCGGAGAAGGTCACCGAGAAGTACGGCGTCACCCCGCGCCAGTACCCCGACCTCGCCGCCCTGCGCGGCGACCCGTCCGACAACCTGCCCGGCATCCCCGGCGTCGGCGAGAAGACCGCCGCCAAGTGGGTCAACCAGTTCGGCTCCTTCGACGAACTCGTCGCCCGCGCCGACGAGGTGAAGGGCAAGATCGGCGAGAAGCTGCGCGACCACCTCGACTCGGTCAAGCGCAACCGGGTCCTCACCGAGCTGGTCCGCGACGTCGAACTCCCGCTGGGCGTCCCCGACCTGGCCCGGCAGTCCTTCGACCGGGACGCCGTCGGCACCCTGATGGAGTCGCTCGAGTTCCGCAACGCCAACTTCCGCGACCGGGTGTTCGGGATCGACCCGGCCGGCGCCGCCGAGGCCGCCGAGGCCGAGCTCGCCCCCGGCGTCGAGGTCGACGGCGAACTCCTCACCGACCCGGGCACGCTCGCCGCCTGGCTGCGCGAGCACGCCTCCGACGACAAGGCGCCGGTGGCGCTGGCCGCCGTCTACCAGTGGGCCCTCGGCACCGGCGAGGTCACCGAAGTCGCCCTCGCCGTCGGGGATTCCGCCGCCTGGTTCGACCCGGCGCAGCTCGCCGAGGAGGACGAGCGGGCCTTCGCCGACTGGCTCGCCGACCCGGCCGCCCCCAAGGCCCTGCACATCGCCAAGCAGGTCATGCGGGCCTTCGCCGAACGCGGCTGGACGGTCGCCGGGGTCGTCGCCGACACCGCGCTCGCCGCCTACCTGGAGAAGCCCGGCCGCCGCACCTTCACCCTGGAGGTGCTCGCCGAGGAGTACCTGGCCCGCTCGCTCACCCCGGCCGCCCCCGCCGCCGAGAGCGGCCAACTCGCCTTCGACGCACCGGAGGAGGACGGCGTCGACGCCGAGGCCGCGCGCGCCCAGGCGCTCATGCTCCAGGCCCGCGCCGTGCTCGACCTCGCCGCGCTCTTCGACACCCGCCTCGCCGAGGTCGGCGCCGCCGGGCTGCTGCACGACATGGAACTGCCCATCGCCGCCCTCCTCGCCCGGATGGAGCGCTACGGCATCGCCGCCGACCGCGACTGGCTCACCCGGCTCGAAGCCCAGTTCGCCGCCGAGATCCAGCGCTGCGTCGAGGAGGCCCACGCCGCCGCCGGGCGCGAGTTCAACCTCGGCTCGCCCAAGCAGCTGCAGGAGATCCTGTTCGGCGAACTCGCCCTCCCCAAGACCAAGAAGATCAAGACCGGCTACACCACCGACGCCGACGCGCTCACCTGGCTCGCCACCCAGACCGACAACGAACTGCCGGTCATCCTGCTGCGCCACCGCGACCAGGCCAAGCTGCGCACCACCGTCGAGGGCCTGCTCAAGACCGTCTCCCCGCAGGGCCGGATCCACACCACCTTCAACCAGATGGTCGCCGCCACCGGCCGGCTCTCCTCGCAGGACCCGAACCTGCAGAACATCCCGGTCCGCACCGAGGAGGGGCGCGCCATCCGCCGCGCCTTCGTCGTCGGGGCCGGCTACGAGTCGCTGCTCACCGCCGACTACTCGCAGATCGAACTGCGGATCATGGCCCACCTCTCCGAGGACGAGGCCCTGATCGAGGCCTTCGCCTCCGGCGAGGACCTCCACACCACCGTCGCCTCCCAGGTCTTCGAGGTCCCGGGCGCGGCGGTCGACGCCGAGATGCGGCGCAAGATCAAGGCGATGTCCTACGGCCTCGCGTACGGGCTCTCCGCGTACGGGCTCTCGCAGCAGCTCAACATCAAGCCCGCCGAGGCCCAGGGCCTGATGGACACCTACTTCGAGCGCTTCGGCGGCGTGCGCGACTACCTGCACCGGGTCGTGGAGGAGGCGCGGGCGACGGGCTACACCGAGACGCTCCTCGGCCGCCGCCGCTACCTGCCCGACCTCAACAGCGACAACCGCCAGCGCCGCGAGATGGCCGAGCGGATGGCCCTCAACGCCCCCATCCAGGGCTCGGCCGCCGACATCGTCAAGATCGCCATGCTGCGGGTCGACGAGGCCCTGCGCGCCGCCGGGCTGACCTCCCGGATGCTGCTCCAGGTGCACGACGAAATCGTGCTGGAACTCGCTCCGGGCGAGCGCGAGTCGGTCGAGGCCGTCGTCCGCGAGCAGATGGCCGGCGCCTACCCGCTGCGCGCCCCGCTCGACGTCTCCGTCGGTGTCGGCGCCAACTGGGAGGCCGCCGCGCACTGACGCGCTGCGCTCCTCGTCGGCGGCGGGCCCGGACACGGTGGGTGTCCGGGCCCGCCGTCCGTCGTTCCCGGGTTCAGCTCCTGCGGTCCGTGACCGTCCAGGCGGCGCCCAGGTCGTGGCGCAGTGCCGCCAGGGCGGCGTCGGCGGCGGTGCGGAACGACTCCCACTGGTCCGGGGTCCAGGGGGAGGGGCCGCCCGGGTCGTCCCAGTCGAGGGAGGACTGGTACCGGTCGGAGAGCCGCCTCAGTTCGTCCCGGGTGGCCGGGGTGATGGGCAGCAACTCCGGCTCGCAGGGCGATCCGTACGGGCTGTCGAGTTCCGGGCGCTCGGGGGAGCCCGGCCACAGCGGGGTGTCGACGCCGTACTCGAAGAAGAACCGCAGGTGCTGGTGCGGGCCGCTCGGGTGGTCGGCGGTGGGGAGGGCGTCGTCGTGGGGCATGCGGTTCCCGGGTTCTGCGGGCCCGTTCGGGGCCGGGGGGTCGGTTCGTCGAGTGTGCCCACCCACCCTGCCTCACCCCGGTCCGAGCGCGAGCATCGCCCCGGTCACCTCGCCGACCGCCGTGTCGGGGATCGCGGTGGCGGCCTCCGGGAGGACGAGCAGCCGGGCCCCGGGGATCTCGCGGGCGAGCGCCTCGCCGTTGCCGACGGGGAAGAACGGGTCGCGGCGGCCGTGGACGACGAGTGTGGGGACCCGGATTCCGGGCAGGCGCTCGCGCCAGCGGGGTGTGCAGTCGAGCATGGAGAACACCAGGCCCAGCTGGTTGGCCAGTTGGACCGGGGGAGCGGTGCCGGGCGTGCGGTCCCAGATGCGCGCGGCGGTCGCGCGGGCGGTGCCGGGGTCGTTGCCGAGGATCTCCGCGCCGGCGGCGGCGAAGTCCGCCACCGCCGTGCGGCTGCTCCAGTCCGGCGCGGGACGGGCGAACAGTCGGCTCATCGTCGCCGGGTCGTGGTCGGGGAGGTCGTCGTCGGGCGGGCCGGGGGCGACCGCGCGGGTGCCGACCAGGGTGAGGGCGCAGAACGCCTCCGGGTGGTCGAGCGCGGCCACCTGGGCGACCATGCCGCCGACGCCGATCCCCGCGAGGTGCGCGGGCCTTCGGCCGCCGCCGAGCCCGCCGCCGAGCGCGTCGGCCAGGGCGGCGGCGTCGGCGGCGAGGTCGCGCAGGGTGTAGCCGGGCGCCTGCGGGTCCACCGTCGTCGACGCCCCGCTGTCGCGCAGGTCGTAGCGCACCACCCGGCGCCCGCCGGCGGCGAGGCGTTCGCAGAGGGCGTCGGGCCAGGACAGCATCGTCGGCCCGCCCACGAGCAGGACGAGCGGCGCGTCGTCGGCACCGAACGACTCGGTGCCCGAGACGACCCCGTTGGCGCGGACGGCGGCGCGCACGGCGGTGTGGGCGGCGGTCATCGGGTCACCGGGCCCCGTCGTCCCCGAGGCCGCGGTCGGGCAGGCTCATGTCGCCCGTCCTGGGCGTGCCCTCGGCGAGCCCGTACCGCAGGTAGACGGTGCCCTGCGGGCCGGCCACCGGGGGTTCGAGGAGCGTGAGGTTCGTGGGCACCGCGCCCTCCTCGAAGACCTTCTTCCCGACGCCGAGCACGATCGGGTGCACCCAGAGGTCGAGGCGGTCGAAGAGCCGCTCGCGCAGGAGGGTCTGCACCAGGTTCAGGCTCCCGACGACCTTCACGTGCTCGTGCCGGTCGCGGATCTCGCGCACCGCGCCGGCCAGGTCGGGGCCCAGCCGGGTGGACCCGGCCCACGGGAGCGCGGTCGTGCCCCGGGAGGCCACGTACTTCGGGACGCGGTTGAACAACTCGGCGATCTCGCCCTCCTTCTGCTGCGGCCAGTAGGCGGCGAAGAGGTCGTACGTGCGCCGGCCGAGCAGCAGCGCGTCCGTGCCCTCGTACGCGGCGAGGATCTGCGCCCCCGTGGCCTCGTTCAGCAGCGGCGCCTGCCAGCCGCCGTACGGGAACCCCGCCGGGTCCTCGTCGGGGCCGCCGGGCGCCTGGCCGACGAGGTCGAGGGTCGCGAACATCTCGATGTGGATGAGGCCCATGGCTGTACTCCTGGTGAGGTCGGTCGGTCCCGTCGAGATGTAGACCGGTCGGGGCCGGAAAACTCATCGCCACGCCGACACCCGGTTTCCACATCGAGCAGGCCGGACGACGGACGGTCCCGCGCGGGAAGTCGGGCAGGCCGACGTCCGGTGCGCGCGGGCGGGAAAAGGGGTTGGGGGATGATCGCCCGGGCTGGTAGCTTCCACGTGACCGTGCAACCGCCCGAGGAGGTGAGACCCATGAACGCTGGACCCATATGGGTGCTCCCCCGCTCGTCACGGTCGGGCGATTGACGTAGGTGTCGCCGGGAGCGCCTCGACAGCCAGGCACTTCCGAAAGGCAACACCTCGTGCACTCTCCGCACTTCACCGCGCAGTCGTCCTCGAACGGCGTCCTTGAGCGCGACTTCACCCTGGGCGAAGTCCCCGGTGTCCTCTGGTCGCCGGCCTCCGGCGCGGCCGACCGCGCGCCCCTGGTCCTGATGGCCCACGGCGGCGGCAACCACAAGAAGCACCCGGCGATGTCCGGTCGCGCCCGACTCCTGGTGGCCGGCTGCGGCTTCCACGTCGCCGTCGTCGACGCGCCCGGTCACGGCGACCGGCCGCGCACGGCGCACGACGAGGCGGAGATCGCCGCCCTGTACGCGGCCCGGGCGGCGGGCGAGCCGGAGGGCCCGATCGTCGTGCGCTACAACGACCACCTGGCGGAGCAGGCCGTGCCCGAGTACCGGGCGCTGCTGGACGCCCTCCAGGAGCTCCCGGAGATCGGTGCCGACGGGCCGGTCGGCTTCTGGGGCATCAACATGGGCACCGCGATCGGCATCCCCTTCGTGGCGGGCGAACCCAGGATCTCCGCCGCCGTCTTCGGCCAGCACTGGCCCGACACCCTGGCCGAGCAGGCGAAGCGGATCACCGTCCCGATCGAGTTCGATCTCCAGTGGGACGACGAGCACATCACGCGCGAGGAGGGCCTCGCGCTGTTCGACGCCTTCGCCTCGAAGGAGAAGTCCCTGCACGTGAACTCGGGCAGGCACAAGGACCTTCCCCGGTTCGAGGCGGACAGCGCGGCCCGCTTCTTCGCCCGGCACCTCGGCCGCCCGGCCACCCCGTCGGCCTGACCCGTACGGGCGCGGCGCGTGACGCCCGGCGCGGGAAGTCGATCCCGTCGACTTCCCGCGCCGGTTCAGCCCGCGAGGTGTTCCAGGAGCAGCGGTACGACCTGGTCGGCGTTGGCTTCCGGCAGCCAGTGGGTGGCGCCCTCCAGGGCCACGAACCGGTACGGGGCGCTCACGTGTTCAGCCGTCAGGTCCGCGGCGTCGCGGCCCAGGGCCCGGTCCTCGGTGCCCCAGACGTAGAGCGTGCGGACGGTGATCTCGCCGGCCGGGATCCGGAGCTCCTCGTTGACGGCCCGGTACCAGTTGAGTCCGGCCGTCAGCACTCCGGGCTCGGTCAGCCGTCGGACGTTGGACTCGGCCAGCTCCGGCGGCAGCGCGTCCCGGTAGATCGCCCGCAGCCTGGCCGCGTCGTCGGCCAGCACGGCTTGCTCGGCCACGTGCTCCGGCAGGCGGAACTCCCGTATGTACTGCGAGCGTTCGCGCTGGTCGCCGCCGTTGTTCAAGGCCGCGTAGAGCGCCTCGGGGTGCGGGGTGGAGAGCACGGTCAGGCTGTGCAGTCGCTCGGGGTGGGCGGAGGCCAGTGCCCAGGCGACGAGGCCGCCCCAGTCGTGGGCGACCAGGTGGAAGCGTGGTGCGTCCAGGGCGTCGGCGAAGCCGAGGGCGTCCGCGACCAGCAGTTCGACGGCGTAGTCCGCGACGTCCGCGGGGCGGGCGTCGGGGGAGTAGCCGCGCTGGTCCACCGCCACCGCGCGGTAGCCGGCCGCGGCCAGTGCGGTCAGCTCGGCGCTCCAGCAGTCGGCGAACTCGGGGAACCCGTGCAGCAGCAGGACGAGTTCACCATCGGCGGGCCCGGCGGCCAGCCCGTCGAAGGTGTGCCGGCCGACGCTCAGGCGTACGGCGGTGGGGAGGGGTGAGGACACGGGTCAACTCCTGTCGGTAGCACGGCAACGAGATGATCAGACCACGCGGCCGGGTCGGGCGACGGCGGATCCCCGGATCCCGGGTGGTCCACCCAGGACGGGACGGGCCCGGGCGGGACGGGCCAGGGGGCGCGGCGGCTCCTACGGGCGCCGGCATCATCCCGGCGCGCGCCTTCCGGGCAGGGGGGAGCGCCGATCGGTCCCTAGGCTGGGTGCCGGCCCGCCAGCCCCGTCGAAGGACCGCGTATGCGTCGCTCCCGTCTGCTGCTGTCCCTGGCCCTGTCCGCCGTGACCGCCGGTGCCCTCGTCGCCGCCGACGCCGCGCCGGACGGGTCGGCCGGGCCGGACGGGCCGGTCCGCTCGGTCAGCCTGCCGGTGCTGCGAGATCCGCAGGCCCAGCAGAAGCTCCACCGGATGACGGACCCGGTGCAGGACTGGGTGGAGTCCGGCGCCCCGGCGGCGGACGGCTATGCCGGGACGGTGATCGACGCGTCGGAGCAGCACGCCGACCTCTACTGGAAGGGCGAGGCCCCGGCCGAGGTCCGGAGGCTGCTCGACGCGCACGCCGGCCCCGGCTACACCGTGGACGTGCACCACAGCCCCTACTCCCGGGCGGAGATGCGCGCCGCGATCGACCGGTTCACCGCCGCCGTGGCGCCCGAGGCCTGGACGTCGATCGGCCCGCAGGAGGACGGCGCCGCCATCGCGATCACGTACGCGCCGACGGCGGCCGCGCGGCTGACCGGGGGCGCCACGAGCGAGCGGGCGTACTCCCGGCGGGCCGCCGAGCTCGCCGGGATGCCGGTGACGGCCGCCGTCGAGGGCGCCCCGGCGGCGCTGTCCGGCAGCCGGCACTCCGACGGCGCGCCGTACTACGCGGGCGCCGAGGTCAACACCGGGAAGTCCGCGTTCTGCTCGACCGCGTTCAGCGGGTGGAAGGGCCGGACCAAGGTGCTGCTGACCGCCGCGCACTGCGGCAACGGCCGGTACTACAACGGCACCGGCGCGTACATCGGCGACCTGTCCGCGATCGGCGACGGTCTGGACGTCGGCATGATCGCGATCAACGGCGACGGCGCCGACCGGTTCTACGACGGCGCCTGGTCGGACCGCGGCGGTTCCTCACGGCACACCTACGGGGCCGGCCGGAACAACGTGGGGGACCTCGTCTGCCTGAGCGGCGCCCAGTCGGGGTGGACGTGCGACGTGCAGGTCAAGAAGGTCGACGTCGAGACGACGAACGACGAGGGGACGAGGATCAAGCCGGTGGACGTCGCGGAGTCGAAGGGCGGCGACCGACGCGCGATCGGCGCGAAGGGCGACAGCGGCGGCCCGGCGCTCGCCGACCCGTCCGGTGCGAACGGCGACATGGAGGCCCGCGGCGTGATCGTGGCCGGAGGGTCGGAGGTCGGCTGCCCGGCCGGATCGACGGCGCACCCGACGACCTGTTTCGCCCAGGTGCTGTACGTGCCGATGACGCCGGTGGTGAACCAGCTGGGCTTCTCGCTCTCCTGACGTCACTTCCGGGCGTTGGCGCGGCGGGTGGGTTCGGCCGTGGTCGGGTCCTCGGGCCAGGGGTGGCGGGGGTAGCGGCCCCGCAGTTCGGCGCGGACGGCTCGGTAGCCCTCGCGCCAGAACGACGCCAGGTCGCCGGTGACGGCGGCGGGGCGGCCCGCCGGGGAGAGCAGGTGGATGGTCAGCGGCACGCGGCCGGCGGCCACGGTGGGGGTCGTGGTCCAGCCGAAGAGTTCCTGCAACTTGACGGCCAGGACCGGGCGTTCGGTGCCGTAGTCGACCCGTATCTTCGAGCCGGACGGCACGGTGATGCGTTCGGGGGCCAGTTCGTCCAGCCGGCCCGCCTCACCGGTGGCCCAGGGGAGGAGGCGCTGGAGGGCGGCCGTGGTGTCGATCCTCGCGAGGTCGGCGCGGCGGCGGGCGCGGGACAGCTCGGGCTCCAGCCATTCGTCGGCGCGCTCCAGCAGGGCCTCGTCGGAGACGTCGGGCCAGGGGTCGCCGAGGGCGGTGCGCAGGAAGGCGAGGCGTTCGCGGAGGCCGGAGGTGAAGGTCAGTAGCTCGCTCACGCCCTCGCGGGCGAGGCCGTCCAGGAGGGCGCCCCGGACGAGGGCCGGGTCGGGGCGCTCGAGGGGCTTCTCGGTGAGTTCGACGGCGCCGAGCGATTCGACCCGGCGGGAGGTGACCTCGCCCCGGCGGGTGTCCCAGTGGACTTCCTCGCGGGCGGTGACGAGCGGGGCGCCGGCCTGGAGGGCGGTGGACTCCTCCAGCGCCGCGGCGTGCAGGATACGGGCCGAGTGCGAGCCGGCCGGGCGGTCGGCGACGGCGACGGCGAGCCAGGGGAGGGCGCCCAGGGCCGTGCCGGGCGCGAGTTCGGCGGCCGTGCCGGAGGCCATCAGGTACGGGCTGCGCTCGCCGGGGGCGGGCCGCTCGACCCGGGCGCGGGCGATGCGTTCGGGGAAGGCGAGGGCGACGACGAGGCCGACGGCGGTGGCGTCGGGCAGGGCGGTCGCGCCTTCGTCGGAGGTGGCGCGCCGCAACCGGCGGACTTCGTCGCGCCAGCGGCCCGCGTACGGGTCCCGGGAGTCCTTCACCGTCCGCCAGACCGCGCCGAGGTCGTCGCCGAGGGCGCGCGGCGGTTCTTCGGAGAGCAGGGCGACCACCTCGGCCGCCCGGCGGGCACCGACGGCCGCGGCCCCGTCGACCAGGGCGCGGCCCAACCGGGGGTGCAGCCCCGTACGGGCGAGCCGGACGCCGCGGGCCGTGGCCCGGCCGTCGCCGTCCACCGCGCCGAGGGCGGTCAGGGTCTGCCGGGCGGCGGCCATCGCCCCGGCGGGCGGGGCGTCGGGCAGGGCGAGCCCGGTGGCGTCCGGGTCGCCCCAGCAGGCGGCCTGGAGGGCGAAGGAGGTGAGGTCGGCGAGGGCGATCTCGGGGGTGGGGAAGCGGGCGGCGAGGGCGTCCTCGGCCTCGTTCCAGCAGCGGTAGACGGTGCCGGGGGCCTCGCGCCCGGCCCGCCCGGCGCGTTGGCGGGCCGCGGCGAGCGAGGCCCGTACGGTGACCAGTCCGGCCAGCCCCCGGGCGTGGTCGGTGCGGGGCTCGCGGGCGAGTCCGGCGTCGACGACGACCCGTACGCCGGGCACGGTGAGCGAGGACTCGGCGACGGCGGTGGCGAGGACGACCCGGCGCCCCTGGGACGGGGTGAGCGCGGCGTCCTGGACGGTCTGCGGGGCCCGGCCGTGGAGTTGGAGCACCTCGGCCGGGGCGCCGCTCAACTGCCCCGCGACCCGGGCGATCTCGCCGACCCCGGGCAGGAAGCAGAGCACGTCCCCGTCCTGCTCGCCCAGCGCCCGCCGTACGACGGAGGCGACGTGGTCGAGCAGCGCCGGATCGACCCTGGTCCCGTGCGCGGGCCGGACGGCGCGCGGCGGCGGCGCCCACACCACGTCGACCGGGTGGGACACCCCGTGCGCCTCCACCACCGGTGCGCCGCCGAGGAGTTCGGCCCAGGCCCCGGTGTCGGAGGTGGCCGAGGCGCAGACCAGCCGCAGTTCGGGCCGCAGCGCCGCCCGGACGTCGAGCAGGAAGGCGAGCGCGGTGTCGGCGTCCAGGTGCCGTTCGTGGCACTCGTCCAGGACGACCACGTCCACCCCGGGCAACTCCTGGTCGCGCTGGAGGCGTTGCAGCAGCACCCCGGTGGTGACCACCTCGACCACGGTGTCGGGGCCGACCCGCCGTTCCCCGCGCACGGTGTAGCCGACCTCGCGCCCCACGGACGAGCCGAGCAGCCAGGCCATCCGCCGGGCGGCGGCCCGGACGGCGAGCCGGCGCGGTTCGGCGACCAGCACCCGGCGCACCGGCCGGCCGTCGGCGAGCAGCCCCGCCAGGGCGAGCGGCACCAGTGTCGTCTTCCCGGTGCCGGGCGGGGCGGCGAGGACGGCCGTGCCGCCCCCGTCCAGGGCCTCGTGCAGCGCGGGGAGGGCGGTACGGACCGGGAGTTCGCGCCACGCGGGGTTCAAGGGGCTCAGCCCCGCTCGGTGACGAAGATCGCCGTGCCGGGGATCAGCCGCCCGCGCAGCGGGGACCAGCCGCCCCACTCCTGCTCCAGCCCGGCCGGCCACTCGGGCTCGACCAGGTCGACCAGCCGGAAGCCGGCGGCGACGAGTTCGCGGACCCGGTCGCCCACGGTGCGGTGGTGCTCGACGTAGGTGGCGTGGCCGTTCTCGTCCTGCTCGACGTACGGGGTGCGGTCGAAGTAGGAGGACATCGCGGTCAGGCCCTCGACGCCGGGCTCGTCGGGGAAGGCCCAGCGGATCGGGTGGGTCACCGAGAACACCCAGCGCCCGCCGGGCCGCAGCACCCGGTGCACCTCGCGCATCAGCCGCTCGGTGTCGGCGCTGAACGGCACGGCGCCGTAGGCGGAGCAGGCGAGGTCGAAGGAGGCGTCCGCGAAGGGCAGGACGGCCGCGTCGGCCTGGACGACGGCCACCGGCTCCACGCCCCGGCCGAGGTCGATCCGGCGGGAGTGCTGGAGCTGGCGGTAGGAGATGTCCAGGGCGACGGGGCGGGCGCCGCGGGCGGCCAGCCAGCGGGAGCACTGGGCGGCGCCGGCGCCGATCTCCAGCACGTCCCGGCCCGCCACGTCGCCGAGCAGGCGGGCGTCGGCCTCGTCCAGGCCCTCGGGGCACCAGGTGAAGCGGTCGTCGCCGAGGAACTCGCCGTGCTCGTCCTGGTACTCGTCGGCGTTGCGGTCCCACCAGTGCCGGCTGGCCCGGCTGCTCTCGCCGAGCCCGGCCTCGCGCCGGACCGCGTCGTCGCCGTCCTCCTCCTCCAACTCGTCGGATCCGTCGGCCCCTGCGGGAGAGGTGTCAAGATCGTGAAGGGCGGACTGGGGGGTGGTGGCCACGGTGACAATGCCCATCGCGTAGGGTATGGAGTGCGGAAGCGCCGCTGCCGCGAAACGGCCCCGACCGGGGCCGGATCCTGGCGGTGGCATCCGGGGAAGGGCCCCTTCGGGCGCCACCGCGAGGTGCGCAACCGGAGGATATGGCCTGATCCGTACCAGGCTCCACCGTCTTGCCTCTTCTGGCGTTGACCGTGCCTGGCCGTCCCCGTATGCTACAAGTTGCGCTGCGGGCCTGCGCGCCTCGGACGGAGCAGGTCGCGCTCGCATCTGTCGAAGACCCCACGGTCGCAAGACGGACGCCGATTTCTCGTTGTTCACGGGATTTCCGGTGTGCCGTGTTCTTGGCTGTCCGGCTTTCGGTGGGAGCGATACGGGCCCTCCGCGTGGCATTACCTACGACTTTCATGTCCGTACCGGAGCCCTTTTCCTAATGACGAGCCCCACCGACTCCTCCCTCAGCACCACCCCGCAGGTCGCGGTCAACGACATCGGCGACGCGGAGGCCTTCCTCGCCGCCATCGACGAGACCATCAAGTACTTCAACGATGGCGACATCGTCGAGGGCGTCATCGTGAAGGTCGACCGTGACGAGGTCCTCCTCGACATCGGTTACAAGACCGAGGGCGTCATCCCGTCCCGCGAGCTCTCGATCAAGCACGACGTTGACCCGCACGAGGTCGTCGCCGTCGGTGACAACATCGAGGCCCTGGTTCTCCAGAAGGAGGACAAGGAGGGTCGTCTCATCCTGTCCAAGAAGCGCGCTCAGTATGAGCGTGCCTGGGGCACGATCGAGAAGATCAAGGAAGAGGACGGGATCGTCACCGGTACCGTCATCGAGGTCGTCAAGGGTGGTCTCATCCTCGACATCGGCCTCCGGGGCTTCCTCCCCGCCTCGCTGGTCGAGATGCGCCGCGTCCGCGACCTCCAGCCCTACGTGGGCAAGGAGCTCGAGGCCAAGATCATCGAGCTGGACAAGAACCGCAACAACGTGGTCCTGTCCCGCCGTGCCTGGCTGGAGCAGACCCAGAGCGAGGTCCGCCAGACCTTCCTCACCACCCTCCAGAAGGGTCAGGTGCGCTCCGGCGTCGTCTCCTCGATCGTCAACTTCGGTGCCTTCGTGGACCTGGGTGGCGTCGACGGCCTGGTGCACGTCTCCGAGCTGTCCTGGAAGCACATCGACCACCCGTCCGAGGTTGTCGAGGTCGGCCAGGAGGTCACCGTCGAGGTTCTCGACGTTGACATGGACCGCGAGCGCGTCTCCCTGTCGCTGAAGGCGACCCAGGAGGACCCGTGGCAGCAGTTCGCCCGTACCCACCAGATCGGCCAGGTCGTTCCGGGTAAGGTCACCAAGCTGGTTCCGTTCGGTGCGTTCGTCCGCGTGGACGAGGGCATCGAGGGTCTGGTCCACATCTCCGAGCTGGCCGAGCGCCACGTCGAGATCCCGGAGCAGGTCGTCCAGGTCGGCGACGAGATCTTCGTCAAGGTCATCGACATCGACCTCGAGCGTCGTCGCATCAGCCTGTCGCTCAAGCAGGCCAACGAGGCCCTGGGTGCCAACCCGGCCGAGGTCGAGTTCGACCCGACCCTGTACGGCATGGCCGCCTCGTACGACGACCAGGGCAACTACATCTACCCGGAGGGCTTCGACCCCGAGGCGAACGACTGGCTGCCCGGCTTCGAGAAGCAGCGTGAGGAGTGGGAGCGCCAGTACGCCGAGGCGCAGACCCGCTTCGAGCAGCACCAGGCCCAGGTCATCAAGAGCCGCGAGGCCGACGCCGAGGCCGCTGCCGAGGGTGGCGACGCCGTCGCCGCCGCTGCCGGTGGCTCCTACTCGTCCAGCAGCGACGAGGGCTCGGGCGCCCTGGCCTCCGACGAGGCCCTGGCCGCCCTGCGCGAGAAGCTGGCGGGCGGCCAGAGCTGAGGCTCTCGCCCCCACTAGCTGACAGCTAGGGAACGGGCCCCATCCGGATCACTCCGGGTGGGGCCCGTTTCGCGTTCTCCGACCGGTTCGCGCGCCCCTCGCGCTTTTGTTTCACACCTTCGTTCGCACCTTCGTTTCACGCCTTCGTTTTCCGGTTTGACTTATGTGTGGTTTATGTGAAGGGAAATGTGAGATGAGGCTCATTGCCCTGCTATAGGCCGGACTTCGGGTTGCACCTACATTGAGTGGAGCTGCCCGAAAGGCTCCTTCATGCGCATGCGCAACCCCTCCTCCGCCGTCCCCACCGCCGTGGTCGGTGGCCGGCTCGCCGCGATCGGCCGGTTCTGTTTCCGCCACCGTCGCTGGGTGCTCGGCTTCTGGGCCGCGGTCCTCGTCGTCGGGGTGCTGATCGGCGGCCGGGTGTTCGAGGGTTCGGTGGCCGGGGCCTCCTCCGCGACCGCCGAGGCGGACCGGGGCAGTGCGGTGGTCGCCGCGGCCGACCCGGTCAAGGGGACGCTGACCGCGGTGGTGGACGGCAGGCCGGTGGACGACCCGGCCGTACGGACCGCCGTGCAGAAGGCCACCGCCGAGATCGCGGCGCTGCCCGGGGTCGCCGGCACCCAGGACCCGTACGGCTCCGGCCCGGGCGCGGCCGCGCTGCGGGCCGCCGACGGCGGGGCCGGCCTGGTCAGCGTACGGATGGCCGCCACCGCGACCTCCGCGCAGACCGACGCGGCCACCCACCGGCTGGCCGCCCTGAACGGCGCGGGCGGGGCGCACGTGACCGTCGGCGGGGACCTCGTCCTCCAGCAGGAGGTCAAGAAGCAGACCGAGCAGGACACCCGCTTCGGCGAGATGGTGACCCTGCCGCTCACCCTGGTCGTCATGGTGCTGGTGTTCGGCGGCCTGGCCGCCGCCTCACTGCCGGTGATCGGCGCCGTCGCCTCGGTGGGCGGGGCGCTGCTGGCCATGTTCGGGTTCAGCCGGATCATGGACATCGACACCAGCGTGCTGCCGATCGCCACCGTGCTGGGGCTCGGGCTCTCGATCGACTACGCCCTGCTGATGGTGAATCGTTTCCGCGAGGAGCGCGGCCACGGCGCGGGCATCGCCGCCGCGGTCGAACGCACCGCCGCGACCGCCGGACGCACTGTCGCCTTCTCCGGACTGACCGTGGCCGTGGCGCTGTCCGGACTGTTCGTCTTCACCAGCCCGGTGCTGGGCGCGGTCGCCGCCGCCGGGGTGAGCGTGGTGGTGATCGCGGTCGCCGCCGCGCTCACCCTGATCCCCGCGCTGCTCGGCTTCGCCGGCGGCCGGATCAGGACGCCGAGCGCGCCCGTCCCCGACGAGGGCTTCTTCAGCCGTACCGTGCGCCGGGTCCGCAAGCGGGCGGTGCTCGTCACCCTCGCCTGCGTGGGCGTGCTGATGGCGGCCGGGGCGCCGTTCCTGCACGCCGACATGCGCAGTTCCGGCGCCGCCGTGCTGCCCGCCTCCTCGGCCGGCCGGCAGGTCGCGGAGGCGATCGACCAGCGCTTCCCGCAGATCGCGGCCGCGCCGATCACCGTCGTGGTCGAGGGCGGGGCGCCGGTGGCCCAGGCGTACGCGGACGAGGTGGTGGCCAAGCTGCCGGGCGTCAGCGCGGTCCGGGCCGTGACGCCGGTGAGCGGGGCGGTGTCGACGGTCGACGTGCTGGTGCACGGGGACCCGCAGGGCGCCACGGCCAAGCAGGTGGTGGACGAGCTGCGGGCCGACCGGGGCGGGTTGAAGACCTACGTCACCGGCGGCGCGGCCTCGGTGGTGGACTTCCAGGACGAGCTGCTGGCGCGCGGGCCGTGGGCGCTGGGCCTGGTCGCGGCCGGGACGCTGGTGCTGCTGTTCCTGATGACCGGCTCGGTGGTGATGCCGGTCAAGGCGCTGCTGATGAACGTGCTGTCGCTGGGCGCCTCGCTCGGCGCGCTGACCCTGGTGTTCCAGGACGGCTGGCTGAGCGGACTGCTCGGGTTCAGCTCGACGGGCGGGCTGGAGACCTTCATCCCGGTGCTGGTCTTCGCCTTCGCCTTCGGGCTCTCCATGGACTACGAGGTGTTCCTGCTCGCCCGGATCAAGGAGCTGACCGACCGCGGGTACGGCTGCGTCCGGGCGGTGGAGCTGGGCGTCCAACGCAGCGGTCGGATCATCACCTCGGCGGCGCTGCTGATGGTGATCGTCTTCGCGGGCTTCGCGCTCGGGGACATGCTCATGGTCAAGCAGATGGGCATCGCGCTGGCGGTGGCCGTCGCGGTGGACGCCACCCTGGTGCGCTGCCTGCTGGTGCCGGCCGCGATGAGCCTGTTCGGCGAGTTCAACTGGTGGGCGCCCGCACCGCTGCGACGGCTGCACCGGCGGTTCGGGCTGAGCGAGCACGTGGACCTGCCGGAGATCGAGCCGGCGGTGCTCCCGGCGCAGCGGCCGGCGGCCAAGGACCTGGTCGAGGCGTAGCCGGCCACCGCTGCCGGGGTCACGGGAGGCGGTTCACGCCGTCCGGTTCACGCCGTCCGGTTCACGCCGTCCGGTTCACGCCGTCCGGTTCACGCCGTCCGGTTCACGCCGTCTGGTTCACGCCGTCCGGTTCACGCCGTCCGGTTCACGCGAGGCGGTTCAGCAGGCCGACGGCGGTGCGCAGTTGCTCGCGCTCGGTGGTGCTGAGGCGGGACTCGATGGCGGTGGCGATGTGGTGCTCGCGGCGGGCGCGCTGGTCGAGCAGGGCCAGCCGGCCCGCTTCGGTGGTGGCGATCAGCTGCTTGCGGCCGTCGGTGGGGTGGGGCTGCTGGGCGACCAGGCCGGCCTCGGACATCAGGGCGACGGTGCGGGCCATCGACTGGTGGCGCACCCGGCGGAGGTCGGCGAGCTCGGCGACGGTGTAGGAGCGTTCGTCGCGGACCAGCAGACCGAGCACCGCGGCCTGGTTGGGCGGCAGGTCGTCGCTGTCGCGCAGGGTGCGGACCAGGCTGCCGAGGGCGGAGCGCAGGTCGGCGGCGAGATCCAGGGTGTCCGGGTGCGGGGCGTTGCTGGGCATGGGAGAAGTGTATCGGGAATTTGTGCAGCAAGACTGTACAGCTGTGCTGTATGGTTTCCTCCATGCGAATCACGAAGTTCGGACACGCCTGCGTACGCGTCGAGCACGCCGGAACCACGCTCGTCATCGACCCCGGAGCCTTCACCGACCCCGCCGCCCTGGCCGGGGCCGACGCCGTCCTGATCACCCACGAGCACATGGACCACTTCGAGCCGTCCCGGCTGCGCGCCGCACTGGAGGCCGACCCGGCGCTGCGGGTGTGGACCAACGGCGAGGTCGCCGCCCAGCTGGACGGCGTCGGGCAGCGGATCACCGTCGTCGGCGAGGGCGACGCCTTCGAGATCGGCGGGGTCGGGGTCTCCGTCCACGGCGAGTGGCACGCCGAGATCCACCGGGACATCCCGCTGGTGAAGAACATCGGCTTCCTCCTCGACGGCCGGCTGTTCCACCCCGGCGACGCCTTCACCGTGCCGCCGCACGCCGTGGACACCCTGCTGCTGCCCCTCGCGGCGCCGTGGAGCAAGGCCGGCGAGGTGGTCGACTACGTCCGGGAGTCGGGCCCCCGGGTGGCGGTGCCGGTGCACGAGGCGACGCTCAGCCCGATCGGGCACATGATCGCCACCCGGCTGCTCGGGCCGGACGGGCCGGGGACCGGATCGGAACTGACCGTGCTGGGCGACGGCGAGAGCCTGGAACTGGGCTGAGCCGGGCTGGGCTGACGCGTCCGTCGCCGCGCCGGTAGCCTGACGCCATGCTGAAGATCGGACTGACCGGCGGGATCGGCGCGGGCAAGAGCGAGGTGTCCCGACTGTTCGCCGCGCACGGCGCGGTGATCGTGGACTCCGACCTGATCGCCCGTGAGGTGGTCGCCCCCGGGACGGACGGCCTGGCGGCCGTGGTCGCCGAGTTCGGCCCGCAGGTGCTGCGCGAGGACGGCGCGCTGGACCGGCCGGCCCTCGGGGCGGTCGTGTTCGCCGACCCGGAGAAGCTCCGGGCGCTGAACGCGATCGTCCACCCGCTGGTGCGGGCCCGCTCCGCCGAACTGGAGGCGGCGGCCGCGCCGGACGCGGTCGTCGTGCACGACGTGCCGCTGCTCGCCGAGAACGGGCTGGCACCGCTGTTCGACCTGGTCGTGGTGATCGACGCGGACGACGAGGTGCGGCTGGACCGGCTGGTACGGCTGCGCGGGATGGCCGAGACGGAGGCCCGGGCGCGGATGGCCGCGCAGGCCTCGCGGGCGGACCGGCTGGCGGTCGCCGACCTGGTGATCGACAACGGCGGGCCGCTGGACGCGCTGTCGGCACGGGTCGACGAGGTGTGGGCGCAGCTGGTCGAGCGGGCCGCCGTCTAGGACCTTCCCCGGCTTTTCCTCCCCTGGGGACGACCGTCGGATCATGTGACCGATCCGGTGGTCCGGAGGGGACTCGGACGCCGTTCCGTGGGGAAGGGAGCATGGAGTGATGGATGATCGTTTTTCCCCTGAACCGCTGAACGTCGAGCGCTTGGAGAACTACTCCCGCGCCGAACAGGACCAGATCCTCGGCCCCGGCGAGGACCCGTACGGCGTCGCCTACACCGGGCTCGCCTTCCGGCCCAAGGACGTGCACTTCGGCATCCGGGCCGCCGACGGCCGGCTCGTCGCCCACACCGGGCTGCTCCCCGTCCCGCTCACCGTCGGCGGCACCGACCTGGACGCGATCGGCGTCGGCGGCGTCTGCGTCGCCGCCGAACGGCGGGGCGAGGGGTTGGCGCACGCCGTGGTCGGCAGCGCCGTGGACCACGGGCGCGCGCTCGGCTTCCGGTACGCGCTGCTGTTCTGCCGCCCGCCGCTGGCGGCGTTCTACCGGGGGCTCGGCTTCCGGGAGGTGGCCGAGGAGGTGACGGTCGAGCAGCCGGAGGGGCGGCTCGCGGTCATGCCGCTGCGCACCATGTGGCGGCCGCTGGCGGAGGGCGCCGGGTGGCCGGAGGGGCCGGTGCGGCTGCGCTCGCTGCCGATGTGAGGGTCGATCGGCTGCCGGCCGGCTGAGGCTCAGGCCGCCTTGGCCCAGCCGGTGTCCGCGTGGGCGACGGCGGCCTCCGCCAGGGCGCGGATCATCGGGTGGGCCCGGGTGCCGTCGCCGGACAGCTCCGGCTGGAACAGCGAGGCCAGGAAGAACGGGTGCCCGGGCAGTTCGAGGATGCGGACCTCGCCGGACGGGTCCGCGCCGCTGAACCGCAGCCCGTGGGCGTGCAGCCGGTCCAGGTAGTCGGCGTTGAGGCCGTAGCTGCAGCGGTAGCGCTCCTGGGTGGCGGTGGTGCCCAGGGTGCGCTCGGCCAGGCTGCCGGGAGTGATCGCGACGGCGCCCTCGTGGCCGACCAGGGAGCAGCTGAGCGGGACGATCACCTGCTGGTCGAGGTCCGGCTCCTGCTCGGCGTGGACGGCCCCGGTGATGCCGCAGACGTCGCGGGCGAACTCCAGCACCGCGTGCTGGAACCCGGCGCAGGTGCCGAGGAAGGGGATGCCGTTCTCGCGGGCGGTCCGGATCGCGGCCAGGGCGCCCTGCTCGCTGCGGTACGGGCTGCCGGGCAGCAGCCAGACGGCGTCGAAGCCGTCGAGCGCGCCCGGGGCCCCGGCGTCCTCGGTGGGGATCCAGTAGGCGTCCAGGACCAGTTGCTCGCGCTCGGCGAGGGAGGCGAGCAGGCCGGGGACGCGGGCGTGCGAGCGGACGGCGGGGGAGCGGTCGCCGACCAGGGCGATCCGGGGGGTCAGATAGGTCATGGGGCTATCCTGACCCCGCATCCGAGATCAGCGCCAACGATGATTTCTTACACCTCGATCAGATCGGTTGATGGCCGCCGTGGATCCGCAGCAGCTCCGCACCTTCGCCACCGTCGCCCGGCTCGCCTCCTTCTCCGAGGCGGCCCGGGACCTCGGCTACACCCAGTCCGCGGTGTCCCAGCAGATCGCCGCGCTGGAGGCCGACCTCGGCACCGCCCTGCTGGGCCGCCGCCCGGTCGCCCCCACGGCGGCCGGACGGCGACTGCTGGAGCACGCCGCCCCGCTGCTGGTCCGGTTGGAGGCGGCGCGCGCCGACGTCGCGCGCCTGGCCGGCGCCCCGAGCGCCCGGCTGGTGCTCGGCGCCACCCCGCTGGCGGTCGGAGCGGCCCTGGGGCACGCGCTCGGCGAAGTGCGCCGGGTGTTCCCGCAGGTGGAACCCGTCGTCCAGGTGCTCGCCCAGGGAGTGCTGCCCGCCCAGGTCGCCACCGGCGAGGTCGACCTCGCGCTGATCGACGGCCTGGCCGCGCCCAGCGACCCGCTGCCGCTGCCCGAGGTCGGCCCGCTCACCACCGTCGCCGTCGACGAACAGCCGCTCGCCGTCGCCCTGCCGCTCGGACACCCGCTGGCCGACCGCCCCGGCCTCGCCCTCGCCAACCTGTCCGCCGCCCGCTGGCTGGACGCCCCCGACCTCACCCCCACCGCGGACCGGCTGCGCGCCGCCACCGGCACCGACGGCTTCCGGCCCGCCACCCGCTACCGCGGCACCGACCTGCACGGGCTGCTCACGCTGGTCGCCGCCGGACACGGACTCACCCTGCTGCCCGCCCCCGTCCTCGCCCGGGCGCCCGGCATCGCGTCCGCCCCGATCGCCGCACCCCGACTGGTGCACCGCACCGAACTCCTCCACGGCAGCCTGCCGGAGGGGCCGGCGGCGCTGCTGGCACGGCTGCTGGCGGGGTGAGGGAGCGGTCGGTATTTCACTTGGCGGGTTGACCGGCACCCGGCAGAGTCGGCGCATGACGCGCGACGACCTCGTCGGGATGCTGGCCGGGCAGACACCGGCCTGCGGCCCCGCACGTGAAGCCCTGCTCGCCGGGGGCACCTTCGACATCGGGGACACCCTGGTCCCGGCCAGACGGCACTTCGGCGTCTTCCGGCGTCGACTCCAGCGCACCCGGCGATTCGGGATCGAGGTGCCCGGTCTCGCCGAGAGCGTCGTGATCTTCGAAGCGGCCGGGGACGAGGGCCTGCGCCTCGGCGTGATCAAGGCGCCGGACCAGATCTTCTGGGTCTACTTCAACGCCGCGGCCACGATGGTCATGGCCTGCATCGGCGGCCGCTGGCAGGGGAAGGGCTGACGCTGGGCCGAACGGCGCTTGGTCGCAGCGGTCAGGCCGCGGTCCGGCGGTCGTCGGTCCGGCGGTCGTCGGTCCGGTGCTCGTCGGCTCGGGTGACGAAGGCGGCCACGGTGGCGGTGAGCGCCGCCGGGTCGTCGAGCCAGGGGTAGTGGCCCGCGCCCGGCTGGACGGTGAGGGTGACGTCGGGGAAGAGTGACGCCGCCGCGGTGGGCCAGAGGTCCACCTCCCCGGCGAGCAGCAGGACCGGGCAGGTGAGCGTGGCCAGTCGGCGGCGCAGGGCCTCGGGGTCGGGGGTGTAGTCGGCGTAGTAGTGCTCGCTGACCGGCAGGGAGCGCTGGGCCGGGTCGGCGGCGGCGTGGGTGCGGGCCGCGGCGTCCCAGCGGCCGTACATCAGCGGTTCGAAGGCGAAGCGGTGCCGGGCGGCCTCGGCGAAGCTGGTCGCGGACCGCATCCCGTCGTACCCGAGGACGGCCTCGGCGTGCCAGGGCTCGCCCGCCCGGGCGGCGATCACCTCCCGCGCGCCGGTGTCGGAGGGCAGGCCGACGGCGGCGAAGGAGGGGGTGAGCAGGGTGAGGCTGGTCAGGCGGTCGGGGTGGGCGGCCGCGTAGAGCATGGCGAGGGCGCCGCCGGCGGAGTGGCCGAGCAGGTCGATCCGGTCCAGGCCCAGATGGTGGCGCAGTGCCTCGACGTCGGCGACCAGGCGGTCGACCCGGTAGCTCGCCGGGTCGGCGGGCGTCCCGGAGGCGCCGGTGCCCCGGGTGTCGGGCAGGATCAGGGTGCGGTGGGCGCTCAGGCCGCCGAGGTCGCCGAGGTACTCGGCGGCGCGGCCGGGGCCGCCGGGGAGGCAGAGCAGCGGCGGGCCGTCGCCGAGGGTGCGGAAGGCCAGGTCGGTGCCGTCGTACGAGGTGAGGAACTCCATGGCGGACAGCCTGGAGGGTCGGTGGGCGCACGGCTATCGTTCAGCCAGGACTGAATGATCGAGGACCGGACGATCGAGGAATCGACGATGGAGGGGCGGTGGCCGCGTGGCGGTGGAGATCCGGTTGTCGGCGGCGGAGGTCGCCCGGGTGCGGTTCGCGGTCTCGCCGCTGGCCGAGACGGTGCTCGGGCTGCGGCCGGCGCTCGGGGTCGGTGGGCACGACGTGCACCGGGCGTGGGTGCGCGGGGCCCGGTCGGTGCTCGCCCGTGAACCCGAACTCCCCCTGCTGCGCGCCCTGTTGACGGGGTGCCTGCCGTCCTTCCTGTTCCCGGTGCCGGAGCTGCGGCTGCCCTCCTTCGAGGCCGAACTGGCCGGGCTGCGGGCGACCGACCCGGCGTACGTGGCGGCCGAGTGCACCGCCGCGCTGGGCGCCGCCCGGGCACGTCGACTGCCGGACGCGGCCGAGCTGTTGGGCGGGTCGCCGATGCGCTGGAGCGCCTCCACGGCGAGCTGGTCGCCCCGCACTGGGGGCGGATGCGGGCCCTGCTGGAGGCGGACCTCGGCCGCCGGGCGGTGACCCTGGTGGACCGCGGGGTGGAGGGGCTGTTCGCCGAGCTGCACGGTGATGTCGTGTGGCGGGAGGGCGAGTTGGTGGTGCACGGCCGTCGCCGTTCCGGATCGGTGTGGACGGTCGAGGCGGGCGGGCACGGTCTGGCGCTGATGCCGTCGGTCTTCGGCTGGCCGGACGTGATCGTCGACCACTCCCCGCGCGCCGCCGCCTCGATCCGCTACCCGGCGGCCGGCGTCGGGCTGTTGTGGGAGGAGCCCCGGCCGTCCCCCGCCGGGCTGGCCGCCGTGCTGGGGCGCACCCGTGCGGAGCTGCTCGCCGTGCTCGGCGAGCCGTTGAGCACCCCGCAGCTCGCCGAGCGGCTCGGCGTCACCCCGAGCGCCGTCTCCCAGCACCTCGGCGCGCTGCGCGGTGCGGGGCTGGTGGCCACCCGCCGGAGCGGGCGCAACGCGCTGCACCTGCGGACGGCGGTGGGGGCGGTGCTGGTGGGGGAGGCCGGCGCCGTGCAGCCGGGGGCCGAGGGCTGAGGGCCGAGGGCGGGAGTCCCGGGGGCGGGCGGATGTGGAGGGGGTGAACACCACTCGTTCACGTCCCGGACCTGACGATCGTCGCGCGGGCGGTGCTGTCATGGGCACAGTCGCCCGGCGAACGGCCGGGCCGGACCGGGAGAGCTTCCCCCATGATGCTCCGTCAGCGTTCCATCGTCATCGTCGCGGTGGCCGCCCTCGCCGCCGCCGGGCTCGCCACCGGCACCGCGCAGGCCGCCACGGCCGCGCACAAGCCGGGCAAGTCCGGTGCCACGAGCGCCAGTTGTTCGCAGGCGTACCTGCCGCTGCCCGACCCGTCCTGCACCCCCGGCGCGTACAACCCGGCGGTCACCCAGGCCACCATCGGCCAGACCATCTGCGTCTCCGGCTGGACCGCCACCGTGCGCCCGCCGACCAGCTACACCAACGCGTTGAAGACCCAGCAGATCGCCCAGTACGGCTACGCGGACACCAACCCCTCGGACTACGAGGAGGACCACTTCGTCCCGCTGGAGCTCGGCGGCGCGCCGCGCGACCCGCACAACCTGTGGCCCGAGCCGCGCTACGGCAACGAGCCCGCGCAGAGCAAGGACTCGGTCGAGACCAGATTGAAGAACGCGGTGTGCGGCCACAAGGTGACCCTGGACGCCGCCCGCAGCGCGATCGCCAGCGACTGGACCACGGCGCTCAGCCGCCTGGGGCTGTGACCCCGCGGGGTTGAAAGAAGCCGCCAGGTCCGTCCGTTCCCCTGTGCCGGACGGGCCTGGCGGCGGTCTGTCAGTACGTCAGCCGCAGCCGGGGAAGGCCTCGCAGAGCGGGGCCGTCAGGCCGGTGGCGACGTACTTGTCCTCGGGAGCCTTCCAGGCGTCCTTGGGCTGGGCGCCGGCCTTGGCGGTCGCCCAGACGGCCAACTCGGTGACCGCCCCGCCGCCCACCGCGACGTACTCGTGCAGGGTGGCGGTGGAACCGTCGGCCTGCGGGGCCGTCACGGTGGCGGCGAAGAAGGGCCCGTCGGTCGGGCTGGTCACCTTCACCGTGGCGCCCGGCGCGGTCCTGGCGCAGTTCGTCACGGCCTCGGTGATGCCCCGCTTGATCGCGTAGGCGGTCTGGGCGTTGCCGCTGCTGTGGGTCGGGTCGCCCCAGAAGTCCACGGTCTGCTGGGCCGTCCAGCGGTCCCCGCCGAAGCCGACGGCGGCCTTGGCCCGCGCCGCGCCGTCGGTGTACATGTACTCGTCGCCCTTGGGCGGCGCGGCGTGGCACAGCTCCATGCCCTTGAAGCCGATCGGCCCGGTGACCGGCTTGGCGTTGGCCGCCAGCGGGGCGAAGTGGTAGGTCTCGTCCATCGGGATGGTCTTGCTGTCCGCCCAGGCCTTGGCCGGGACGCCCTTGCCCTGGTCGGCGCCGGTGGTGGGCCCGGCGCCTCCGTCGGTGGGCTTGGCCGTGCCGCCGCTGGGCGCCGCAGTGGTCGGCGCCGCCGGGGCGGCGCTCTTGCCGCCGTCCTGGCCGCTGTCGTCCGGTCCGCAGGCGCTCAGGGCGCCCGCGCAGAGCAGAGCGGCGGCGGTGACGGTGATCAGGCGGGTGCTGCTGCGCACGTGACGATTCCTCGGGTGTCCGGTGTCGTGGAGCGGGGCCGGGGCCGGTGGCGCGCCGGTCACCCGGCCCCGCCGCCCGGCCGACCCGTGACTGCGGGCACTCGGCATGGCTGTTCCCCCCGTTGCTGCTGCCGTCAGGCCCCCTGGCTCCGCAGCTCACCGCAGGTCTGAGGAACGGTCAGAGCGGGTGCTGCGTCGACGGCGGACGAAACCTATGACACGGCGGCGCCGGTCGCAAAGCGGGATTCCGCCGGTTGCGCGGGCGAATGCGACGGTTGCAGCGGGCTGGTGGTGAACATGTGTGCGGCTGCGGCGGAACCGATGTCCGGCGGGGAGTGCCGTCCGGCCGGCCCGCGGGGGCCTGGATCCCTTGCCGGGCACCGGTTCCAGGCCCCCGGGGCCGGGAACCGGCGGTGGGTCGTGCCCGTTCGGGGCGGCGTCGGCCCGCCCCGGCCGGGGTGCCGATGCCAAGGCTTCCTCCCGGCCGCGGGGCGGATGTGATCCCACCCACGGTCCGGGTCGGGGCAGGTCGCGCGGGGTGTCCGCCTCGTTACGGCTCGGGGCGCCCGGCCCGTTACGGCTCGGGGCGTCCGGCCCGCCGGGGCTCGGGGATGTCCGGCCCGCTAGGGCTGCGGGTGGGTGCCCGGGACGCCGAGTTGGGCGGCGAGCCAGGGGAGGGCCTGGGCGAAGGTGGCGGAGCCGGTCTGCCAGGTGTGCTTGCCGGAGCCGACGGCGGCGGTGGTGCGGATGCCGTCCTTCTTGGCGGCCGCCTCCAGGAGCTTGGCGGACTCGATCTGGCCGTGCTCCTCGTCGCCCTGCCCGAAGTAGCCGGAGACGCCCTGGTACTTGGGGTGGTGGGCGAGCACCGTCAGCGGGTCGTGGGCGGCCCAGGCCGCCGCGTCGCCGCCGTACAGCTCCTGGATCGTGTGGTCCTTGTCGCCGATGTACGGGCCCTTGTCGCCGGAGAAGTCGCCGAAGTGGGTGAAGACGTTGGGGTGCTCGACGACCAGGTCGACGGCGCAGGTGCCGCCCATCGACCAGCCGGCCACGCCCCACTTGTGCGGGTCGGTGGCGGCGTTGAAGGTCTTCTGGACGTACGGGGGGACGTCCTTGAGCAGGTGGCTCTCGGAGTTGCCGTGCGGGCCGTCCACGCACTCGGTGTCCACCCGGAAGCCGCCGGTGGCGTCCACGAAGACCAGGATCGGGGCGAAGCCGTTGTGCTTCGCGGCGAACTCGTCGGCGGTCCGCACCGCGTTGCCCGAGCGGATCCAGTTGTCGGGCGCCGCGAACTCGCCGCCGATCATCTCCAGCACCGGCAGCTTCGGCCGGGACTTGCTGCGGAACCAGGCCGGCGGCAGGTAGACCAGCTCCTGGCGGTGGGTGAAGCCGCTCGCGGTGTCCGGGATGTCGACCTGGACGATGCGGCCGGTCGTGGTCTTCCCGTGGATCGAGGAGACCTCGGCCAGGGTGATCTGGTCCGGCAGCGGCTGCCCGCTGAGCTCGCCGATGGCGTCGTCGACCGTCGGGTAGTAGCCGGTGGCCATGTTCACGCTGTTCGCGGCGCAGAACAGCGCCAGCAGGACGGTCGGCGCCACCAGCGCCCGCCGCCACCAGCGCGCGCCGCGCCAGCCGAAGCCCAGCACGGCGAGCGCGGCGACCGCCACCCCGCTCCACAGCCACACCCCGAACGGGATCGGGTCGGTGATCCCGGCCAGGGTGAGGACTCCCACCGCGAGGACCGCGGTGAGCAGCAGCGCCGTACCCAGCGCGATCGGCCCCCACTTGCGCTGCCACGCCCGGTCCCGCAGGCCCACCGCGGTCAGGAACAGGGCGAGGGCGGCGGCCTGGACGGTCCAGGGGAACCAGCCGTCGAGCAGCGAGACGTTCATGCGCGGAGGCTAGGGGCGGTGGATGAGAGAGGGCTTAAAGGCTGACCGTTCACTGGTGACGTCCTGGGAGCGGGCTGGGAGCGCGTTGGGAGGCCGGGGCGTGGCCGCCTTCGCCACCGTCGCGGCAGCACCCGCCCGCCGTCGGGCGCCGGTCCGAACGGGGCGGCTCTCAGCCGACCGGACAGGCTTCGATCAGCGCACCGACCACCACACCGATCGAGGGACGCGCGGTCGAGGTGGAACGCCAGACGGCGAAGACCCGGCGCTGCGGGGCGTCCACCAGGGGCACGAACCGTACGGGAGCGGCGGCCGGTTCACGTCCCAGGCGCGGGATGATGGCGATTCCCAGCCCTGCCGCGACCAGCGCCAACTGCGTGGGGTGTTCCGAGGCGGTGTGGGCGATGCGAGCACGCTTGATGTTGCGCACCAGCCATTCGTGGCACAGCTGCCCGTCGCTCGAGGTGATCCAGTGCTCATCACCGAGGTCGGCCAGGCTCAGCGTCGGGCGGCCGGAGAGCCGATGGTCCGGGGGCAGGGCGATGTCGTAGGTGTCGTCGAGGAGGGCGCGGTGGTCCAGCCCCTGGGGCAGGGCGAGCGGATCCCCGGCCCAGTCCTCGACGACGGCCAGGTCGAGCAGCCCGCGCCGCACCGCCGGGACGGCTTCGTACGGTTCCTGCTCCCGCGCCGACACCGTCAGGTCCGGGTACCGGGCCCGCAGGGCTCGCAGAGCCGATGGGAGCAGCGCGCGGGCGGCGGTGGGGAAGGCCGCGATCGTGAGGTCGCCGGTCACCAGTCCGTGGTGCTGCGCCATCGTCGCCATGACGCGTTCCATGTGCGCGAGCAGTTCCGCGGCCTCCCCGGCGAGCAGGGTGCCGGCCTCGGTCAGGCGAATGCCCCGGCCTTGACGTTCCGCCAGGTGAGTGCCGGTCTCCTGCTCCAGCCGCGCCATCTGCTGCGAGACCGCCGACGTGGTGACGTGCAGGAGCCGGGCCGCGCCCACGACGGATCCGGTCGTCGCCACCGCGTGCAGTACCCGCAAGCGTTCGAGGTTCAACATCTCAGTGATGCTACGAGATGCAGTCAAGAAACATTCACTTGTGCTTTCCGGTGATCGAACCCAGAGTGGGCGCGGCGCAACAGGCCATCACGAATGGCGACGGGGGTATGCCGAGTGACGTCTCGGCGTGCACGTCATTCGGCCTTCCTCACGCGTCCGGCCGATGCCGCTCCTGCCTCAGCCGCCGACCCGTCAGTCGGCGGGTGAGGCAGGGCGGGCACCCTTGACGTCGCGCATCTTCGGGTGGACGGCCCGGGCGGCGACGGGGAGCGGGTTCGTGGTCAGACCGCGTAGTCGGCGTGCGGGGTGCCGCGCTCCCAGACCGTCTCGAAGGCGCCGGAGACCAGCTCCACCACGGCCGGGTCCTCGGAGTACCGGTGCCCGGCCCAGTCGCCGTCGCCGCTGAACCAGTGGAACAGCACCAGGCGGTCGTCGATCAGCCACAGGTCGTTGCCGGGCAGCGGGATGTCCGAGGCCAGCCGCCGGGGCAGCCAGCGCACCTGCTCGCCCGCGGCGAGGTTCACCGCGGTGAGCGCGTGCTCCCAGCGGATGTAGTCGGTGACCGGCTCGGAGACGATCCGTGCCCGGCGCAGCCGGACACCCCGGCCGACGGTCTCGCGCACCAGCGGCACCCAGCCGGCCCACCACGGGGAGTCCGGGTCGGTGTCGACCGCGCCGGAGCGCTTGAACTCCTCGAAGGCGGCGGCCTCGTCGGCGACTCCGTAGGCGTCCCGCATCTCCAGGTGGACGGCCGTCCGGCGGGCGCCCCTGAGCAGGGCGGTGAAGTCTGGCAGGGGCTCGGTCATCGCGGGCCTTCCGGGGGCGGGCGGGTGGGGGCGGGTGGGTGCGGGGCGTGGGTGGGCGTCGGGTGCGGGCGTCGGGTGCGGGCGGGTGCGGGGCGTGGGTGGGCGTCGGGTGCGGTCGTCGGTTACGGGCGGGTGCGGGCGTCGGCGGTGAGGCGGCGGAGGGCGGCGCGGGCGGGCGGGCCCCAGGTGGTCTTGCCGCCGGGGCGGCCGAGGCGGCCCGCCTCGCCGATGTGGATGCCGCCGAGGGCGCGCACGACGGCCCAGCCGCGGGCGCGGCGCAGCGTCGCCCGGTCCGGGGCCGGTCGGTAGGCCCGGTGGAAGAGCTCGGCGCCGCCGTCCGGGAGGAGGGACCAGGCGGCCGCGAGGTCGCTCGCCGGGTCGCCCGCGCAGAGTTCGCCGAAGTCGACGACGCCGCAGAGGGTGCCGTCGGCGGTGAGGACGTTGGCCGGGTGGAGGTCGCCGTGGATCCACAGGGCCGGGCCGGTCCAGTCGGGTGCGCTGACGGCGTCCTCCCAGACGGCGCGGACGGCGTCCGGGTCGGGGACCAGCCCCATGGCGGCGGCCGAGGCCAGCCCCTGGGTGACGTGCTCGGCCTGGGCGGCCAGCGGCTCGCCCCGGGCGCCGGTGGGCGCGGTGGCGGGGGCGGGCCGGTGCAGGGCGGTCAGGAAGGCGGCCAGGGTCCCGGCCGCGGCGGCGGCGCGGGTGACGGGAGCGTGGTCGGCCGGGGTGCCCGGGACCCAGGTGGTGACCAGCCAGGGGTGGGGGAAGCGCTCGGAGGGCTCGCCGAGGCGCCGGGGCGCCGGGATCGGCAGGGGCAGCGGTGAGGGGAGGGCGGGCAGCCAGGCATGTTCCTTGCGCAGCAGGGTACTTGCGTCCTCCGTCGCCCAGGGCAGCCGGACGGCGAGGTCCTCGCCGAGCCGCCACATCTGGTTGGACCAGCCGCGTGCACCGAGCCGCAGGGGGAGTTCGGCCAGGTCGGGGTACTGGTCGCGCAGGAGCTGCCGGACCAGGTCCTCGGTGATCTCGATCGCGGTACGGGGCATGGGGGGAAGGGTAGTTGGGCTCCTGGGCCTAGGGAGTCGGAATCGTGGGCGCCGTCCAGCTGGCCAGGACCCGGAGGGACTGCGCGGTCGGGGAGTTCGGCTCGACGTTGTAGACGCACAGCGTCTGCTCCGCGTCGCCCGGCACCTGGAAGGACTCGTAGGAGAAGTGCAGTTCCCCGACCAGGGGGTGGTGGTAGTGCTTGGCGCCGTGGGTGCGGCGCAGCACCCGGTGGTCGTTCCACCAGCCGGTGAACTCCGGCACCTGGAGGGTGAGTTCGCCGACCAGGTCGGCGAGCCGGCGGTCCTGGGGGTAGCGGCCCGCCTCGAACCGGAGCATGGCCACCGTCTCGGAGGCGAGCCGCTCCCAATCACCCACCGTCTCCCGGGCCTTGGGGTCCAGCAGGTAGTAGCGCGCCATGTTGCGGAGGTTGGCGGGCAGGGCGTCGAAGTCGGTGAGGACCTCCCGGGCGAGCCGGTTGGAGGCCAGGACGTCGGTGCGTCGGCCGAGGATGAAGGCGGGGACGTGGTCGAGCGTCTCCAGCATCAAGTACAGCCCCGGGCGCACCCGTTGGGTGGTGGCCGGGGCGCGGCGGGCGGCCGGCCCGGGGGATGAGTGGAGGAGGTCGGTGAGGTGCTCGCGCTCGGTGTCGTCCAGGCGCAGGGCGCGGGTGACCGCGTCGACGACCTCGGGAGACGGGTTGAGGGCCCGCCCCTGCTCCAGCCGGGTGTAGTACTCGGTGCTCACACCCGCCAGTCGGGCCACCTCGTCCCGGCGCAGACCGGGCACCCGGCGGATCCGCCCGTCGGCGGGCAGCCCGGCGTCCTCGGGGGTGACCCGGGCGCGGCGGGAGCGGAGGAAGCCGGCGATCTCCTTGGTGCGGTCCATGGCTCCATTGTCGGTGCCGGGCCGGGGTGGCGGGCGGTCCTGGGTGGCCCTGGCAGTACCTGCCGGGGCAGGGCCAGCTATGGCGTCCCGAGGGGCCGGCGCGGGGGCTGTACTGGATCTGCGGCCGACGGGGAACGTCGGCCGAATCCCACACCCCTGGAGCGTAAGAGACATGTCCACGAACACCACCTCGCTTCCGCTCGCCGGCCGCGTCGCCGTCGTCACCGGCGCTTCGAGCGGCATCGGCGCGGCCTCGGCCGAGAAGCTGGCGGCACTGGGCGCCCGGGTCGTCGTGCTGGCCCGCCGGGCGGAGCGGCTGGCCGAGCTGGTCGAGCGGATCGAGAAGAACGGCGGCAGCGCGGTCGCCATCGCCGCCGACGTGACGGACGTCGAGGCGATGCAGGCCGCCGCGGCGCGGGTGGCGGCCGAGTTCGGCGGCGCCGACCTGCTGCTGAACAACGCCGGAGTCATGCTGCCCGCTCCGATCGAGGAGCTGGCGACCGCGCAGTGGAAGCAGCAGATCGACCTCAACATCACCGGCCTGATGAACGCGATCGGCGTGTTCACCCCGCAGCTGGTGAAGGCGGCCGCCGAGCGGGGCGTGGCCGACCTGATCAACACCTCGTCCATCGCGGCGCAGAACATCTTCCCGACCTTCGCCGTGTACTCCGGCACGAAGGCGTACGTCAGCCAGCTGTCGCGGACCCTGCGGGCCGAGCTGGGGGCGAAGAAGGTCCGGGTGTCGGCGGTCGAGCCCGGCATCGTCGGGACGGAGCTGCAGAGCCACGTCACCGACCAGGGCGCGCTGGACTGGCTGGAGGGCGCGAAGGCCGCCATGGAGTGGCTCACCCCGGAGGACGTCGCGGAGACCATCGGCTTCATCGCCACCCTGCCGCCCCGGGTCAACCTCCAGCAGGTCACGGTCATGCCCACCGGCCAGGCCAGCTGAGCCGCACCCCCCACCCCGGGCGGCCCCGCGCACCCTGCGCG
>NZ_JBHWIV010000091.1:0-33051 GCF_042731675.1 Kitasatospora sp. NPDC059827
TTTTTTTTTTTTTACGCGCGGGGGGGCGGGCCCCGGGCCCCCTTCCCCCCCGGCCCCCCGCCCACTTCGTGGGCGGTGGGGGTTCGCGGCAAGCCGCTAGGGGAGGGTCCAGCGCTGGTTGGCGCCGGCGTTGCAGTCCCAGATCTCCAGGCGGGTGCCGTTGGTGGTGGTGAGGGCCGGGTCGTCGAGGCAGCGGCCGGACTGGGTGCTCCTCAGGGTGCCGTCCGGCTGGGGCGTCCACTGCTGGTTGGCGCCGGCGTTGCAGTCCCAGAGTTCGACCGGGGTGCCGTTGACGGTGGCGGCGCCCGTCACGTCGAGGCACTTGCCGTTGTGGGTGAGGCTGCCGTTGGACCAGGTCCACACCTGGGAGGGGCCGGCGTTGCAGTCCCAGAGCTGGACGGCGGTGCCGTTGGCCCCGGAGTCGCCGTCGGCGTCGACGCACTTGCCGGCCAGGGCGGAGGTGATCGGGCCGGTGTGGGTGGTCGGGGTGCCGGGGGTGAGGGCGAAGCGGTCGAACTGCTCGGTCCGGTAGCCGGTCACGCCCAGGCCGGCCTGTCCGTTGGTGAAGCTCGCGTCGGTCGCGCTGCCCACCGTGGTGCCGTCGATGCCGGCGGTGAGCGTGCTGCCCTCCATCGACAGCGTGACGGTGTGCCAACTCCCGGTGCCCGGTGCGGTGGTGGTGCCGTGGGCGAGGGTGGTGAAGTTCCAGCTGGTGTCGCTCTTGTCGATGGACCAGGCGCCGGTGCCGCTGAACCGCAGGTGGTAGGCGTTGAGGCCGTTGTTGTTGCGGCCCTGCTGGTTGACCCGGCCGAGGAGTTCGACGCTGCCCGACTGCTCGAACAGGGTGTCGGCGGTGACGGTGTAGTTGGACCAGCTGCCGTCGCCCATGATCGTGTACGGCGCGTTGTACGACTCGTCGGTCCAGCGGATCGGCGAGGTCGGGGCCATCTGGCGCAGGCAGGTCCCGGCGCGGCCGCCGCCGCACGGGACGGTCTGGAAGGCGCCGTTCATGTCGGTGAAGTACTTCGGCGAGGTGGTGGTGGCCGCCTTCTCGAAGTCGTCCGCGTAGGGCAGGCCCATCGGGGCGGCGGCCGGCGCGGTGGCGGTGCCCCGGCCCTGGCCGGTGGTGGTGGTCACGGTGTAGACGTGGCCGGGCTGGAGGGTGAGGGTGTACGCGCCGCCCTGCGGGGTGACGTCCTGGGCGTGGACGAACCAGTCCGCGGGCTTGTCGGAGCCCAGGTCGGTGGACCAGACGTGGACGGTGCCGGTGGACAGGCCGCCGGCGACGGTGAAGCTCGCGGTCTGGGCCGCGGTGGCGTCCATGGTCTCGATGACGGTGCTGTAGTCGCGGTTGTTCGTGGACTTGAGCGTGACGTAGCTGCCGTTGGTGCGCGCGCCGCCGAGGTAGCCGCTCGCGGAGTCGATGTAGTGCCAGCCGGGGCGGGCGAACTGGGTGGTGTGTGCCGTCACCCAGGTGGTCCTGCCGATCGTGTAGTGGCCGGACCACGGCTGGTTCGCGATCGACATGCCGTCGCTGGAGAAGTACAGGTTGGGGTAGAGCGCGGCGATGACCGGCCAGTTGACGAAGGAGGTCATCCTGCCGTCGAGGTAGTCGCGGTTGATCCCGCGCGCGACCGCGGCGGCGCCGCCGTCGGCGTCCTCGGAGCCGTTCTCGCTGGCCCACAGCGGCTTGCCGAGCCCCTGCGCGGTGGGGGTGCTCGGACAGCTGGTGAAGTTGCCCAGGTAGCCGCACGGGTAGTGAACGCCCACGACGTCGACGGCGTCGCGGAACGCCGGGTCGGTGGCCATGGCGTCGGCCACCGCCCAGGTGTCGTCGGCGGCGACCACCTTGGTCGAGCCGTAACCGTGGGAGACCAGCGCGGACTTGAGCTTCTCGTACCAGGCGGCGTCGAAGCTCCGCTCGTTCCAGCCGCCGAGGTAGGAGACGTTCAGGTGGTGCTGTGCGGCGCAGCCCATCCAGGACATCAGGTAGTCGGCGGTGTCCTGGGACCAGAAGGTGCCGCCGCTGCCGGTGTTCCCGATCCAGCCGGGGGCGCCCCAGGACAGGCCGTAGAAGGTGATGTTCGGGTTGCGGGCCTTCGCCTGTTCGGCGAGCCACCACTCGTAGCCCTGGTGGCAGTCGACGGCGCCCTTGGTGTGTTCGATGCTGGGCTCGGCGCCGTCGGTGGAGTTGGTGTCGCCGCCGATCTCCAGTTTCAGCACCTGGAGCGAGGCGCCGTAGCCGGGCTTGAACAGGTAGTCCAGCAGTTGGCTGCGCTGCGGCTCCGGATAGTCCACCAGGAGGCGGGAGTTGCCGCCGCCGCCGGAGATCGCGCCGACCCCGTCGAAGGCGAGGCCGGGCTGGGTGCCGTCGACGGTGACGGCGGTGCGGACGGCGGTGCGGACGGCGGTGCCGGGCGTGGCGGCGGGTGCGGCCACGGGTGCCGCCTCGGCGGCGGGCGGTGTGGCGAGGCTGCCGAGGGAGCCCAGCAGCAGGGCTGCGGCGCCGAGGGCGGTGCGCAGCTTCGGGGGCAGGTGTCTACGGTCCATGGGCGTCTCCGGTGGCGGGAGGGTGCAGGGGAGAGCCGGCGTTGGCGGGAGCATGCAGGAACACCGGGCAGGTGCGGAGCGTAGACCCGATTTCCAACAGTAATCAACAAGAAGGCCGCAGATTCAACGACGCTGACCGCCCGTCACGGCAACACCGCGCACGATCGACCGCAGGTGCGGCGGTCCGGGCGGGACCGCGGTGCCGGCGGGCGGCGCGGCCGCCCTCTTGACGTGAACCCGCCTTTGTCGGAAGCTGTTCCGAGCACCTACCTACCGGCTAGTAGGTGGTCTCGTGTACCCATCCGAACGCCTCTGACCAGTGTGATCAGCTGGCTTCGACCGAGCATGTCCACCTTCCCGCACGGCAACCGGCCGCCGCGCGGGCACTTTCGCGCGCGCGGAACCGCCCGTCGGGCCGACCTGCTCGTGGCGGGTGGGGCGGGTGGCATAACGAGACGGTGTCGATCGTGCCCCGGAGGTAAACCCACGCTTGACTCCAGTGTGAACTGGGCGTTTCCTGTTGCCTCATCGCGTTTGATTGCGATGTTTTCTGATCGACTCTGTTGCTTATGGTCGATCGGTCCCACACCCTCAGGAGCCCCCACCATGCACCTCACCCTCCGTGGCCGCCTGGCCTCGCTCGCCGCGCTGAGCCTGGTCACCTCGTTCGGACTGACGGCCTGTTCCACCGGACAGACCTCTTCCTCCGGGGCCGACGCGCCGGTGGCCCCGGTGTCCGGCAAGGTCTCGATCACCTACCTGCAGAAGCAGGGTGACCAGCAGTACTTCGTGGACGAGGCGGCCGGGGCGAAGGCCAAGGCTGCCGAACTGGGTGCCGACCTGAAGGTGGTGAACCTCGGCAGCGACGCCAACAAGACGGTCGGCGAGGTGCAGGCCGCGATCGCCCAGAAGAGCAACGGCCTGATCATCGTGGTGCCGGACCCGGCGGTCGGCCCGCAGGTCGTCCAGACGGCCCGGGACGCCAAGGCCGCGCTGCTCACCTCCGACGACCAGGTCTGCGCGAGCGGCCCCTCCCCGGCCCAGTGCGCCGCCGGCGACCTGGTGCCCCGGATCGGCTTCTCCGGCCAGCAGATGGGTCAGCAGGTCGGCCAGCGCGCGGCCGAGGAGTTCAAGAAGGCCGGCTGGAACGCCGCCGACACCCGGATCATCTCCGCCTGGAAGCAGGACGTCACCGTCTGCGGCGACCGGGTCAAGGCCGCCAAGGACGCCTTCGACCAGGCCGTGCCGGGCGTGCAGGCCATCGACGTCGCCACCGACAACACCCCGACCGGCGCCCAGGACAAGGTGGCCGCCACCATCACCGCCAACCCGGGCGTCAAGCACTGGGTGACCTGGGGTTGCAACGACGAGAACGTCCAGGGTGCCGTCACCGCCCTGCAGAACGCCGGGATCAGCCCGGACGACATCGACGGCGTCGGCCTGGGCGCCTACCTGGCCTGCAAGGACTGGTCCGCCGGCAAGCCCTCCGGCATGAAGGCCGCCCTGTTCATCAACGGCAAGGACGTCGGCGCCCTGTCGGTGCAGACCATGTTCGACAAGCTCAAGAACGGCAAGGACTTCCCCAAGGAGGCCTTCGCCCCGACCAAGATGGTCGACGCCGCCACCTGGCAGTCCGCGGGCGTCTCCTGCAGCTGACGCCGCGCCCGACGCCACCTCGGCCCGATGCCACCTAGGGCCGACGCCGCCTCGGGCCGGCCGTGCGGCGGAGCCGCCGGGTTCCGCCGCACCGTCGCCACTGCACCGTCGCCGCCGCTTCCGCGGCCCGTCCGCACCTCCGCCCGTACCGCACTGCCAACGAGGCCCCGATGACCCCACCCGAACCCTCGCCCCTCCCACCGCCGGACGGTTCCGCCGGCCTGAGTGCCGAAGGGGTGTCCAAGCGCTTCGGCGCCGTCCAGGCGCTGACGGACGTCACGCTCTCCTTCCCGCCCGGCCAGGTCACCGCGCTGATGGGCGAGAACGGTGCCGGAAAGTCCACCCTGCTGCGCATCCTCACCGGCGACCACCGCCCCACCGAGGGCCGCGTCCTGCTGGACGGCGAGCCCCTGGACCTGCACTCCCCGCAGGACGCCCGCCGGGCCGGGATCCGGATCATCCCGCAGGAACCCGAGATCATCCCGCACGTCCCGGTCGCCGAGAACGTCTACGCCGGCTCGCTGCCGCGCACCGCCCTGCGCCGGCTGGACCGCGCCGAGCTGCGCCGCCGGATCACCGCCGACCTGGCCCGCCTGGGCTTCGACAAGGTCCTCGACCCGGACCTGCTCGGCTCAGAACTCACCGCTGCGCAGCGCCAGTTGGTCGAGATCATGCGGGCCCTGACCGGTGCGGTCGCACCGCGCGCGATCGCCTTCGACGAGCCCACCTCCTCGCTCTCCGAGCACGAGGTCGAGGCGCTGTTCGCGCTGATCGGGCGGCTGCGCGACCAGGGCATCGCGGTCGTCTACGTCTCCCACCGGATGAAGGAGATCTTCCGGCTCGCCGACCGGATCGCCGTGCTGCGCGACGGCCGGGTCGCCGGGGTGGTCCAGGCCGCCGCCACCGACGAGGGCGAGCTCGTCCGGCTGATGGTCGGCCGCGACCTGTCCTCGCTGTTCGTCCGCCAGCAGGTCGCCACCGAGCGCGTCGTGCTGGACGTCGACGGGGTCACCACCGACGACGTCCGCGACGTCAGCCTCCGCGTCCGGGCCGGCGAGGTGGTCGCCCTGGCCGGGCTGATCGGCGCCGGACGCTCCGAACTCGCCCTCGCGCTGGCCGGGGACGCCCCGATCCGCTCCGGCACGGTCACCCTCAACGGCGAGGTGCTGCGGCTGCGCAGCCCGCGCGACGCCATCGCCGCCGGGATCGGACTGGCGCCCGAGGAGCGCAAGGCCCAGGCCCTGTTCCTGCAACGCACGATCCGCGACAACACCTCGCTGGTCAGCCTGCGCCGGCTCAGCCGGTGGCGGTTCGTCAAGCACCGCCAGGAGAAGGCCCTCGCCCAGGAGTACGCCGACCGGCTGCGGGTCCGCGCCCCCTCCGTCGAGGCGGAGGTGTGCACCCTGTCCGGCGGCAACCAGCAGAAGGTCGTGCTGGCCCGCTGGCTCGCCCGCCGGCCCGAGCTGCTGATCCTGGACGAGCCCACCCGCGGCGTCGACATCGGCGCCAAGGCGGAGATCTACCAGATCATCGCCGACCTGGCCCGCGAGGGCACCGCCGTGCTGGTCATCTCCTCCGAACTGCCCGAAGTGCTCGGCCTCGCCGACCGGATCGTGGTGATGCAGAACGGCCGCACCACCGGCGAGCTCAGCCGCGAGCAGGCGACCGAGGAAGCCGTCCTCGCCCTCGCCATGGCCGACGACCTCGGTGCCGATGACTTCGGTGCCGACGATGACCTCGGTGCCGCCGACCACCGCGCCGCCACCACCCCCGCCCAGACCGGAGAGACCCGATGACCACCGCCACGCCCCCGACCGCCCCGGTGCCGGACACCGGAGCCCTGCCCGTGCGGTCCGGCGGCCCGCGCGCCCTGCTCGCCGCGATCGGCGGTCAGAACCTCAGCCTGATCGGCGCCCTGGTCGCCGTCGTCGCCCTGTTCGGTGCGCTCAACCCCAACTTCGTCGGCTGGGACAACATCCAGGTCATCGCCGAGGCCGCCACCATCTCCGGACTGCTGGCCGTCGTCCAGACCGTCGTGATCATCTGCGGCGGCCTCGACATCTCGGTCGGCTCCCAGGCCGGCCTGGCCTCCGTCACCAGCGCCATGGTGTTCACCTCCACCGGCGCCAACCCCTACCTCGGCATCAGCGCCTCGCTGGCCATCGGCGCCGGCATCGGCCTGTTCAACGGCGTCGTCATCGTCTACGGCCGGGTCAACCCGACCATCGCCACCCTCGCCGGGCTGGCCGCCTACAAGGGCGTCGCCCAGCTCGTCTCGGACGGCCGCGCCCAGGGCTACGTGCTCAACGACCCGGTCTTCGTCTTCCTCAGCCGGGGCCGGATCGCCGGACTGCCCACCATGGTCTGGCTGCTGATCCTCACCGCCGTCGCCGTGCACGCCCTGCTGACGTACACCGACATCGGCCGCAACATCTACGCGATCGGCGGCAACGACACCGCCGCCCGGCTGGCCGGCATCAACCTCAACAAGTACCTGATCGCCGCTTACGCCCTCTCCGGTACGGTCGCCGCCCTGGCCGGCGTGCTGCTCACCGCCCGCACCGGCAGCGGCCAGCCCGTCTCCGGCAGTGAGGGGCTGGAGCTCCAGTCGATCACCGCGGCCGCGCTCGGCGGCTGCGCCCTCAAGGGCGGCAAGGGCAGCATCGGCGGCACCCTGCTGGCGGTGGCGCTGCTCGGCGCGCTGCAGAACGGGCTCACCGTCCAGGGCATCAACGCCTTCTGGCAGAACGTCGCCCAGGGGGCGCTGCTGGTGGCCGCGGTGGTGATCCAGCAGCGTCGCAACCGGGAGCGTGCGGTCGGGCTGCCGGCCTGACGTACTTCGCACGCCCCTACCCCTCGTACTCCCGTAGGGCGGTCCTACCGGTCCGTCCCACGGGACGGGGGCGGGAGCGCACCCGGCCCCCCACCCGGGTGCGCTCCCGCGCCGCCGCCTCCTCGCCGCCTCCTCGCCGCCTCGCCGCTGCCCCCGCGCCGCCCCCGACCGGGCCCGGGGTCCGTCGGGGCCGGGGATAATGGATCACGCAGGCTCCGGCCGCGTCGCCGGTCGCCGACGGGGACGCCCCGGCCGTACGCGCTCGTTCGATCGAAAGGTCCTCCGTGGCTGACCAGACGTTGCTCGCCGCCCAGCGCCAGGCCCTGATCCTGGAGGCGATCCGCCGGACCGGCGCGATCCGGGTCGCCGAGCTGGTCGAGCAGTTCGGCGTGTCCGACATGACCATCCGCCGGGACCTCGACGCGCTGGTGCGCCAGGGCACCGTGGAGAAGGTGCACGGCGGCGCGGTGGCGACCGGGACGGCCAGCGCCTTCGAGCCCGGCTTCGACGCCAAGTCCGGCCTGGAGGAGGGCACCAAGGCCGCGCTGGCGGACGCCGCGGTGCGGTTGGTGGAGCCGGGCAGCGTGGTGGCCCTGTCGGCCGGTACCACGACCTACGCGGTCGCCTCCCGGCTGCTGGACGTGCCGGACCTGACGGTGGTGACCAACTCGCTGCGGATCGCCGACCTGCTGTGGGCGGCGGGGAGCGAGGGCCGGGAGAACGTCCCGACCCTGCTGCTGACCGGCGGGTCGCCGACCCGCTCGGCCGCCCTGGTGGGGGCGCTGGCCGACCAGACCGTCCGGTCGCTGCACGTGGACCTGCTGATCCTGGGCGTGCACGGGGCGAGCGAGCAGGCCGGCCTCACCACGCCCAACCTGGCCGAGGCGCAGACCAACCGGGCCCTGATCGCCTCCGCCCGTCGCACCGTCGTGGTGGCCGACCACACCAAATGGGGCGTCGTCGGTCTGAGCAGCTTCGCGACCCTGGCGGAGGTCGACTGCTTCATCACCGACGACGCCCTGCCCGCGGCGGCCCGCGGGGTGCTCGCCGAGGCGGTCGGCGAGCTCCTCGTCGTCCCGACCACGGGCTGATCCCGGCTGGGCCCGGCTGAGCCCGGGCCGTTCCGGCGGCCCGGGGTGGGCCGGTGGGGTGGGCCGGTGGGCCCGCCGGGTGCTCAGCCCACCTTGCGGGCGCCCGCCGAGGGAACGGCGGTGAAGGCAACGGGAGCGGCGAAGCCCGCGGCGCGGAAGGCCGCCGTCACGGCGGCCGAGACCTCGGCCACCTGCTCGGCGCCGACCAGGGCGATGACGGACCCGCCGAAGCCGCCACCGGTCATCCGGGCGCCCAGCGCCCCGGCGGCGACGGCGGCCTCGACCGCGAGGTCCGTCTCGGCGCAGGAGACCCGGAAGTCGTCGCGCAGCGAGGCGTGCCCGGCCGTCAGGACCGGCCCGAGCGCCGCGAGGTCGCCGCGGACCAGGTGGTCGACGGCCTCCAGCACGCGCCCGTTCTCCGTCACCACGTGCCGTACCAGCGGCCGGAGTTCACCGGGCAGCCGGTCCAGGGCCGGGCCGAGGTCGGCGGCCGCGAGGTCGCGCAGTGCGGGCAGGCCGAGCAGCTCGGCGGCGCGCTCGCAGCCGGCCCGCAGGGCCGCGTAGGCGCCGTCGCCGAGGTCGTGCTTGACCCGGGTGTCGATCACCAGCAGCCGCAGGCCGGCCGCCGCGAGGTCGAACGGGACGTGCCGCTGTTCCAGCGTCCGGGCGTCCAGGAACAGCGCGGTGCCGTCCGTGCAGCAGGAGGACGCCATCTGGTCCATCACGCCGCAGGGCACGCCGACGAAGGCGTTCTCGGCCCGCTGGGCGAGGACGGCGAGCTCCGGGGCGCTCAGGCCGAGGTCGTACAGGTCGTTCAGGGCGGCGGCCGTCGCGCACTCCAGGGCGGCGGAGGAGGAGAGGCCGGCGCCGCTCGGCACGTCGCTGTCGACGTACAGGTCGGCCCCGCCGACGGCGTGCCCGGCCTCGGCGAGCGCCCAGAACACGCCGGCCGGGTAGCCGGCCCAGCTGGTGACCACGCCGGGCTCCAGGCCGTCCAGGGCGAGTTCGGTGATCGTGCCGCCGCCCTGGGCGCTGAACAGCCGCAGCCGGCCGTCCTCGCGGCGGCGGGCGGTCACCCGGGTGGTGTGGGGGAGGGCGATGGGCAGGACGAAGCCGTGGTTGTAGTCGGTGTGCTCACCGATCAGGTTCACCCGGCCGGGTGCGGCCCAGACGCCGCTCGGGCGGACGCCGTGGACGGCCTCGAACTCGGTGGCCTCGTCGATCATCTGCAGCTCCATGCCTGGCGTGCGCGGTGGGCCCCGCGGTCGGTCTGCACCGGCACGCGGGAGTGAATTCCGACATAATCAAACATGACCGCCCTCACGGTCAATATCTGCGATGTCCGTGTTCATTCGGGTCGGACCGGCGGCCGGAAGCTGCCGCCACCAGCATCGATGCTTGTTGACAAGCGATCGTCTCTGTTTGAATCTGTTGAAGCTCGAAAGTGCCGGGCCGACGGCCCCACGCGTAAGGAGTACAGCGGTGCACAGAACCGCCACCAAGCTGGCCGACGGCCGCGAACTGGTCTACTTCGACCAGGGGCCGGGCGCGCTCCGCGAGGTCCCGGACGAGCGGCCGCTCGAGCCGGCCGCGAGCCTGTCCGAGACCCGGCTCGACCCGGTGCTCGGCGAGTGGGTGACGGTGGCCGCGCACCGCCAGCAGCGCACCTACCTCCCGCCGGCCGGCGAGTGCCCGCTCTGCCCCTCGCGCGACGGACGGCTCAGCGAGATCCCGGCGCCGGACTACGAGGTCGCGGTGTTCGAGAACCGCTTCCCCTCGCTCGCCACCGGCTCCGCCGACCACGTCGCGGCCCGGGACGAACCCCTGCACACCCTCCGGCCGGGCGTCGGCCGCTGCGAGGTGGTCTGCTTCACCTCCGACCACGACGCCTCCTTCGCCGACCTCGACGAACCCCGGGCCCGCCTCGTCCTGGACGCCTGGACCGACCGGACGGCGGAGCTCTCCGCCCTGCCCGGCGTACGGCAGGTGTACTGCTTCGAGAACCGCGGCGAGGAGATCGGGGTCACCCTCGCCCACCCGCACGGGCAGATCTACGCCTTCCCGTTCGTCCCCTCCCGCACCGCCCGGATGATCGCCCGGGCCGAGGCGCACCGGGCCCGTACCGGCCGCAACCTCTTCGAGGACCTGCTCGCCGTCGAACGCGGCTCCCCCGAGCGGGTGGTGCTCCGGGGCGAGCACTGGACGGCCTTCGTCCCGTTCGCCGCCCGCTGGCCGTACGAGGTCCACCTCTACCCCCACCGCAGGGTCCCCGACCTGACCGCACTGAACGAGGCCGAGCGCGCCGAGTTCCCCGGCCTCTACCTCGACCTGCTGCGCCGCTTCGACGCGCTGTTCCCCGCCGGGCCGGGCGGGGCGCGCAACCGCACCCCGTACATCGCGGCCTGGCACCAGGCCCCCGGCGAGGGCGGCGCCGAACTCGCCCTCCACCTGGAGCTGTTCACCGTCCGGCGGGCGCCCGGCAAGCTCAAGTACCTGGCCGGGGTGGAGTCCGGGTTGGACGCCTTCGTCACCGACGTCAGCCCGGAGGGCGCCGCCGAGCGGCTGCGGGCCGCCGTGCCCGCCTGATCCCGGCCCCGGACGGTTCCGGGCCTCGGAGGGTTCCGGGCCCCGGGCACGACGGCGGCCTCCCGCCCCCGGTGGGGGTGGGAGGCCGCAGTACGGGTGTCGCGGGTCAGGTCAGGTCGGGTCGGCGCCGGGGCCGGTCAGCCGGCCGGGTTCGCGGTGACCAGGGCGGTGATCCCCGCGGCCAGCTCGGGGCCGAGCTCGCCCCAGCCGTCCTTGTAGCCGTAGACCCCGCCGAGGGTGCGGGCCTCGTAGTCGCCGTTCATGATCTCGATGTCGTTCGCGGTGATGAGGCCCGGGTGGGCGACGCCGACGGCGGAGGAGACCTTGAGCAGTTCCTTGCGCAGGGTGCGCAGGTAGACGGCGGCGCGGGTGGACTTGGAGGCCGGGTCCAGGCCGCGGGCCAGCCAGGGGTTCTGGGTGGCGATGCCGGTGGGGCACTTGTCGGTGTGGCACTTCTGGGCCTGGATGCAGCCGATCGACAGCATGGCCTCGCGGGCCACGTTGATCATGTCGGCGCCGAGGGCGAAGGCCACCGCGGCGTTCTCCGGCAGGCCGAGCTTGCCGGAGCCGATGAAGGTGAGGTCGTCGGTCAGCCCCAGTTCGGCGAAGGTGCCGTAGACCCGGGAGAAGCCCATCCGGAACGGGAGGGAGACGGAGTCGGCGAACATCCGGGGCGCGGCGCCGGTGCCGCCCTCGCCGCCGTCGACGGTCACGAAGTCGACCCCGCGGTCGCCGCGCTCCATCAGCGCGGCGAGCTCCTGCCAGAAGCCCAGGTCGCCGACCGCGCTCTTGATGCCGACCGGCAGGCCGGTCTCGGCGGCGATCAGTTCGACGAAGTCCAGCATCGAGTCGACGTCGCCGAACGCGCTGTGCCGGGACGGCGAGGCGCAGTCCTGGCCGACCGGGATGCCGCGGATCGCGGCGATCTCCGGGGTGACCTTGGCGCCCGGCAGCATGCCGCCCAGCCCGGGCTTGGCGCCCTGGGAGAGCTTGATCTCTATCGCCTTGACCGGGGCGCCGGCGACGACGTCCTTGAGCTTGTCCAGGTTGAAGGTGCCGTCCTCGTTGCGGCAGCCGAAGTAGGCGGTGCCGAGCTGGAGGACGAGGTCGCCGCCCTGGCGGTGGTACGGGGAGAGGCCGCCCTCTCCGGTGTTGTGCATGGTGCCGGCCTCCGCCGCGCCCTTGTTGAGGGCGGTGATGGCGGCGCCGGAGAGCGAGCCGAAGCTCATCGCCGAGATGTTCACCACGCTCGCCGGGCGGAAGGCCTTGGCGCGGCCGCGCGGCCCGCCGAGCACCTTGGCCGAGGGCAGCGGGGACTGCGGGTCGTGGAGGTCGGGCAGGGCGCCCGCGAAGGTGCGCTGCTTGACGTAGGCGTGGCCCTGGACGTGCTCGACGTCGACCTCGGTGCCGAAGCCGAAGTAGTTGTTCTGCTCCTTCGCGGAGGCGTAGATCCAGGTGCGCTGGTCGCGGCTGAACGGACGCTCCTCCTCGTTGGAGGTCACGATGTACTGCCGCAGCTCGGGGCCGATCGTCTCCAGCAGGTAGCGGGCGTGGCCGAGCACCGGGAAGTTCCGGAGCAGCGCGTGCTTCTTCTGGATGAGGTCGCGGGCAGCCAGAAGCGCCACCGCTGTCGCGGCGGCCGCGCCGATCTTCCGGGCTTGCATGGACGTTCCTCCTCGGTGCACGACTCCATCGCCGTCGGTGGAGTCGTCCTGTGGTGCAGGGCGTGGGGCGGCGGGCGCGCGGCCGGGAGGGCCGGGCGTCCGCCGGGGGATCCGATGTGATCGTAGGAGGCTTCCCCGGGCGCCCTGCGGGCAGGGGGCGGGTTCGCGGCGGAGCCCGGCCGGGAGCCCGGCCGCGAACCCGCCCCGGGCGGGCTTGCGCCCCCGCTCACGCGGTGACCTTGGCGACGAAGGCGGCCAGGTTGGCCACGGTGCGCCGGATCTTCTCCTCCGTGGTGAGCGACTCGTGGAGCTTGACCCCGACGTCCCGCTTGCCGCGCACGTAGAGCGAGCAGGCGAGGTCGGTGCACATGTACGCGCCGACCGAGTTGCCCTGCTTGCCGGCCTTCCCGGCGAGCGGGGCGACCAGCAGTGAGACGCCGCCGGAGTGGGTGGTGACGCAGAGCGAGCAGATGCTGCGCCGGGCCTGCCAGGAGGCGGCGCCGGAGGAGCGCAGCGCGATCGCCACCGTCCGGCCGTCCAGTTCGGCCGCGAGGTAGGCGCGGTCGGGTGCCTGCGGGTCGCGCCAGCCGAGGAAGTCCAGGTCGTCCCAGTCGAGTTCGGACAGGTTGCGGGGTACGTGCAGGCGCTTGGCCTCGCCCTTGCTGCAGTTCAGGAAGGCGGAGCGGATCTGGGGTTCGGTCATCGGCTTCATAGGAGGCAACGTAAATTACCTAGGAGTATTAGGCAAATGTATAATCGACTCAGGCGATGGAAGGAAGCAGATGGCACGCGTAGGGCTGAACGCGGAACGACTCACCCGGGCGGGAGCGGAACTGGCCGATGAGGTCGGCTTCGACAAGGTCACGGTCTCCGCGCTCGCACGACACTTCGGCGTCAAGGACGCGAGCCTGTACTCGCACGTCAAGAACTCCCAGGACCTCAAGACCAGGATCGCCCTGCTCGCCCTGGAGGAACTCGCCGACCGGGCCGCCGCGGCCCTGGCCGGGCGGGCCGGAAAGGACGCCCTGGCGGCCTTCGCCAACGCCTACCGCGACTACGCCCGGGAGCACCCCGGCCGCTGGGCCGCCGCCCAGCTCGAACTCGACTACGAGACGGCGCTCGGCAGCGCCGCCGTCCGGCACTCGCAGATGACCCGCGCGATCCTGCGCGGCTACGACCTCGCGGAGCCCGACGAGACCGACGCCGTCCGCCTGCTCGGCAGCACCTTCCACGGCTACGTCGCGCTGGAGCGGGGAGGCGGCTTCCAGCACACCCCGCGCACCGCCGAGGACACCTGGGCCCGCATCCTGGACGCCCTCGACGCCCTGCTGCGCAACTGGCCGAAGGCCTGACGGCGGGCGGGGGTGCTGGTGGGCCTCCGGTGGGTCTTCGGCGGGTCCTCGGTGGGGGTGAGGTCCGGCGCGGGCGGCGTCAGGCCGTGTAGTGGGCCGTGCGGTAGCCGCCTTCGGCGGTGCGCTCGACGTTCTCGTCCTCCCAGGTGTGGGGGACCTTCAAGCCCCAGCGCTTGCGCAGCACCTTGTGCTCCTCGCGGTTCCTGGTGACGTACCAGGTGCCCATCCGGCACCAGGCGAGCGGTTCGTCGGCCTCGGTGGCCACGGCCCGCACCAGTTGCTGGGCGAACCGGGCCACGGTCGACTCCAGGTACTGGTTCATCCGGTAGGTGGCCTGGTCGCCGTGCTGGAACATGGCGTAGTCGGAGCCGGGTTGGGTGTGCAGCCGGCCGTGCTCCAGGGCCACCGTGCCGTGCCGGGCCACCGGCTCCTGCTGGGTGTTCCTGGCGATCCCCGCGTTGAGCCGGTTCAGCAGCTTGGCCTTCTCCATGGTCGCCTCCGGGATCTGGCCGCCGCCCGTGCCGCCCTGGGCGGAGTACACCTCGTGCAGGTCGTAGTCCCCGGTGTAGAGGTACTGCTTCCAGTTCGGATCGGCCTTGAGGGCCGTCAATGCCGGTCCGCCGCCCGCCTGTTGCATGTCGAGCGGGACGTACGGCTCGCCGTCGGCGCCGGTGTGCACGATCCCGGCGGCGAGCGTCGGGGGCGGGTTGTCGATCCGCACGCCGGCCAGGCCCTGGTCGTTCCAGTGGCCGACGAAGCCGCTCAGGTCGTTGGCGTCCAGCCAGGCCAGGATCGTCGCCGGGTCGCCCGCGACCTGCCCCGGGCCGGTGCCGTACTTCTTGCCGACGGAGGCGGGCTTGATCGACTTCTCCAGGATGGTGTGCGGCTTGGCCTTGGCGCCCTCCGCGATCCGCCGGATCGAGAACTCGCCGGTCTCCCGGATGGCGATGGTGTACTTGTGCCGCTTGCAGATCTCCGAGATGGCGTCCAGGTGGTCCTGCCACACGATCTTCCGGAGTTCGCCCGCCCGTCGGCCCGGGGTGACGGTCCGTCCGTCGAAGCTGCCGGCCGCGCAGGTGGTCTCCACGGTGTTCTCGTCCAGCATCCGCTGCACCACCGGCCGGCCGCCCGTCCGCTGGAGCGCACGGCCCGTCGCCGCGTTGCCGACGGTGCGCTGGAGGTCCACGGCGGCCTGCGGGGACACGGCCCCGGCCCCCGGTCCCACCCGGGCGCCGGTCCGGCGGGCCGGGCTCGGGTCGCGCGGGGCCTGCCCGGCCTTCTCGTGTTGCTTCCTCGCCTGCATGCTGCAACCTCCTCGATCCCCTTCGTCCCCGTTATATCGGGAGTCGGGGCGTGGGAGGAGACCGCATCCGGACTTGCTCGCCCGGGAGTTGGGCTCGGGTGCTGGTCCAGGGTGCTGGTCCAGGGTGTCGGTCCAGGGTGTCGGTCCTCGGGGAAGTTGCCTCCGGGTTAGTTGTGTGAGCACAATGATTACACCAACACAATTAACCCGGGGAGTGTTCCCATGCCCGACGCCGCCCGTCCGCGGCCCTGGCTCGTGCTGGCCATCTGCTGCATGAGCCTGCTGATGGTCAGTCTCGACATCACCATCCTGAACGTGGCCCTGCCCGCCGTCCGGAGCGACCTGCACACCTCGGTGTCCGGGCTGCAGTGGACCGTCGACGCCTACACCCTGGTCCTGGCGAGCCTGCTGATGCTCTCCGGATCGACCGCCGACCGGATCGGGCGGCGCCGGGTCTTCCGGATCGGGCTGGTGGTGTTCGGCGCGGCCTCCCTGCTGTGCAGCCTGGCCCCCGGGCTCGGCTGGCTGATCGTGGCGCGCATGCTCCAGGCGGTCGGCGGCTCGATGCTCAACCCCGTCGCCATGTCGATCATCAGCAACACCTTCACCGACTCCCGCCAGCGGGCCCGCGCGATAGGCGTGTGGGGCGGCGTCGTGGGCATCAGCATGGCCGCCGGGCCGATCCTCGGCGGGGCGCTGGTGGAGTCGGCCGGCTGGCGGGCGATCTTCTGGATCAACGTCCCGATCGCCCTCGCCGCCTTCGTCCTGACGGGCCGCTACGTCCCGGAGTCGCGGGCGGCCCGGGCCCGCCGGGTGGACCCGGTCGGCCAGACCCTCGTCGTCGTGCTGCTCGCCGGGCTCACGTACGCGATCATCGAATCGCCGCAGCGCGGCTGGTCCTCGCCCGTGGTACTCGGCTGCACGGCGGCGGCGCTGGCCGCACTGCTGGGCCTGCTCCGGTACGAGCCCCGGCGCACCGACCCGCTCATCGACCTCCGGTTCTTCCGCTCCGCGCCGTTCGCGGGCGCCACCGTGATCGCGGTCGCCGCCTTCGCCGGTCTCGGCGGCTTCCTGTTCGTCAGCTCCCTCTACCTCCAGGACGTCCGCGGGCTGGAGCCGCTGCACGCCGGGCTGTACATGCTGCCGATGGCCGTCATGGCCCTGGTGACCGGCCCGCTGTCCGGCCGGATGGTGGCCGCACGGGGCCCGCGGACGCCGCTGCTGCTGGCCGGGGCGGCCCTGAGCGCGAGTGCCGTGATCCAGGCGGTCGGCTACTCCGAGCACCTGTCGACCGGTCTGCTGGTGCTCGCCTTCCTGTTGTTCGGCATCGGATTCGGCCTGGTCAACGCGCCCATCACCAACACGGCCGTGTCCGGGATGCCCCGCGCCCAGGCCGGCGTGGCGGCGGCCGTCGCCTCCACCAGCCGACAGGTCGGCCAGTCGCTGGGCGTGGCCGTGATCGGCGCCCTGATGGCGGGCGCGGCGCACTCCGACCCCGCGGCCTTCACCGGGACGGCGCGGACGGCGTGGTGGATCATCGCCGGTTGCGGAGCCGTCGTGCTGGTCGCCGGTACGCTCACTTCCGGCCGCTGGGCCCGGGCGACGGCCGAGCGTACGGCCGCGCGGCTCGCCGCCGAGGAGGCCGGCGAGGAGAGCAGGACGGCGAAGGAGAAGGTGGACGCCTGATGGGGCGCAGTGACACCGGCGGACACCCGGAGGCGGGCGGGGTCGACCCCGGGACGGCGGGCCGGGTCTGGCAGGGGATGAACGCGCTCGTCCTGGAGCGCTACAACCGCCGCAAGGCCGTCGCCGAGGCCCTCGGGATGAGCTTCGGCCGGGTCCGGGCGCTGCGCCGCCTCGCCGGCGGCCCGATCACCCTGCGGGAACTGGCCGAACGGCTGACCGCCGATCCGCCGTACACCACGGTGATCGTCGACGACCTGGTGCGGCGCGGCCTCGCCGAGCGCATCACCAACCCCGCCGACCGGCGCTCCAAGCTGGTCCACCTCACCGAGGAGGGCGAGGCCAAGGCCGCGCTCGCCACCGGCATCCTCACCACCCCGCCGGACGCCCTGCTCGCCCTGCCGCCGGAGGACCTCCGGGCGCTCGACCGGGTGGTGGCGAAGCTCCTGGGCTGAGCGGGGTGGCCGGGTGTGCGGGCGGCTCCCGCGGGTGGCGGGGGATGGTGTGGTGACCGCAGGGTGAAATTAGGTTAGCCTCACCTAATGCACACTGCCTCCCTGGCCGCGACCACGGCCGGATACGCCATGCCCCAGCTCTGGCGGGTCCTCACCAAGACCGGGTACTTCCTCGGTCTCAGCGGGGCCATCGGAGCCACCGTCACCTATGCGACCACCGTGCGCCCGGCCCTGCGGGCCCCGGAAACGGACGCCAAGGACGCCGAGGTGCTGCGAAGAAGGGCCGCCGGCTACCTGGCCGGGGCCGGCGCCGTCCTACTGGTCGCGGGCTACTTCCAGCTCGCCGCCCGGGTGGCCCGGGCCGGGAAGGGGATGCCCTTCGGCGACGCGCTCGCCCCGGACCGGATCCTGGACTTCCTGCGGGCGCCCGCGGCCAAGGGCGCCTGGATCGCCCAGGGCACCGTGTACCTGCTGCAGAACGCCGTCCTGGTCGTGGCCGCCGTCGCCCTGCTCGCCCTCGCCGCGCCGGCCGCCCGCCGCCACGTGGACCGGATCGCCCTCGCCGCGCTGCCCCTCGCCCTCGTCGTCACCCTGGTCGGCGCCGTGCCGACCACCGTTCCCGCCGGCCTGGACGCGTGGCTGAACCTGGTGTTCGACCAGGCCCACATCGTCTCCGGCGTCGTCTGGCTCGGCGGCCTGGCCCTGCTCGTCGCCCTGGCCGGCACCCGCGGGCGCCTCGGCGACGGCGCCGGGCTGCTCTGGGCGGACGTGTGGCGGCGCTTCGGCCTCGTCGCGATGGTCTGCGTCGGCACGGTCACCGTCTCCGGACTGTGGCTGAGCTGGAAGCACGTCGGCGGCATCTCCCAGCTCTGGACCACCGGCTACGGCGTCGCCCTGCTCGTCAAGGTGCTCCTGGTCGCCGCACTGGTCGCGGCGGGGGCCTTCAACCAGCTCTGGCTGATGCCCCGGATCGTCCGGGCCCGCGGCGCCGACGACACCGGCTCACTGCTGCACCTGACGCTCCGGCACTTCCCCAAGGTCGTCTGGGGCGAGGTCGCCCTCGGCGTCGCGGTGCTCGCCGTGATGCCGTTCATCTCCGGCTCGGCCCGCACCGAGGCCGGCAGCCCGAAGGCCGTCTCCTCCGGCACCCTCCTCGCCGGGGGCGCCGCGCTCACCCTCGCGCTGGCCGCCTCGCTGTACGCGACGGTGCGGATGTCGGACGCCCTGGCGCGGCGGTCCGCCGTGGCCTCAACTGCCTGATCCGCCGGTCCAGTTCACCGTTTTCACCGTTTTCACTGTCTTCGTAGAGTGGGGAGTGCCATGGGGCGGGGTTGGGAGGGCGTGGCCCTCAGGATGATGCGGGGGCGGGACTTCGAGTTCACCGTCACCGGGGCGGAGGACGTCACCGCGCACTGCCGGCGGCTGAGTTTCGCGGACGGCGGCATGCTCGGGTCCACCGGCGTGCACCCCACCATGTGGGTGCGACTCTGGTTCCCGGACGCGGGGCGCCCGCACCAGCGGGCGTACACCCTCGTCGACCCGGACCCCGCCGGGGGCGCCTTCGGGATCGACTTCGCGCTCCACGACGGCCCGGCCAGCCGCTGGGCGAGCACGGCGGACGTCGGCGACACCATCCAGGCCACCGTCCAGGGGTCCGCGTTCGCCGCCCCCGACCCGACGCCCGCCCGGATGTTCCTGGTCGGGGACCGGGCCTCCGCCCCCGCGATCGGATCCCTGCTGCGCGCACTGCCCGACGTGCCGGCCACCGTCTGGCTGGAGACCCAGCACGGCAGCGACGAGCACCTACCGCTCGCCCGCACCGGCCGCGACCACCACGACCTCCGGTTCGTCCCCCGGGAGAACGCCGGGGCCCGCCTCGCGGCCCAGGTCCGCACCGCTCTGCCCGACCTCCTCGGCGACCCGGCCGAGGCCTACGTGTGGATCGCCTGCGACACCGCCACCACCCGCGACCTGGCCCGCTTCGTCCGCCGCGACCTCGACGTCCCCAAGCCGCGCACCCACGCCCTCGGGTACTGGCGGCCCTGAGAACCCGTGCGGCCCGGCCGGAGGACGGTCCCCCCCGCCGGGCCGCACGTCTGCGCGCAGCAGGCGAGGGGTGCTCTCGCAGTACCTGGAACACCAGGGTCTCCCCGACGTCCGGAACGCCTGTCAGCCTGGACACATGCCGCAGCCCCACCCCCATCGGTTCACCTCGGCTGCCCGCAGGCGCGACCGTGTCGGCGCGTTCTTCCACGACAGAAGGGACGGAGACCAATGGCGGACGACCGATTCACCACCCACGCAGAACTTTTCGATCTGAGCGGGAAGTACGCCCTCGTCACCGGCGGCACCCGGGGAATCGGGCTGATGACAGCGCGCGGCCTGGTCCAGGCGGGCGCCCGCGTCGTCATCAGCGCGCGCGACGCGGACGCGTGCGCGGAGGCACAGCACCTCCTGTCCGCTTTCGGCGACGTCCGAGCGATCCCCGCCGACCTGTCCAGGCACGACGAGTGCCGACGCCTCGCCGATCTCGTCCAGGCCGACTCGGAACGCCTGGACATCCTCGTCAACAACGCGGGGGCGATGTGGCGCGAGCCGCTGGAGACGTTCCCGGACGAGGCCTGGGACGCGGTGATCGACCTCAACCTCAAGGCGCCGTTCCGGCTGGTGCAGGCGCTGCTCCCGGCACTTCGCAGGGCGGGCACCGCCGATGATCCCGCGCGGATCATCAACATCGGCAGCATCGCCGCCCTTCACGTCGCCGAGGCGCCCACCTACTCGTACGCAGCCAGCAAAGCGGCGCTCCACCAACTCACCCGCGTGCTCGCCCGAGAGCTGGGCCCACAGCACATCACGGTGAACGCGGTGGCGCCGGGAGTGTTCCCGTCGCGGATGACGGCGTCCACGATCGATGCCGTCGGCGACACGATCGCGGCGGCGGCCCCACTGCGCCGGCTCGGCCGCGACGACGACATGGCGGGTGTCGCCGTGTTCCTCGCCGGCCGGGCCGGGGCCTACCTCACGGGCACCGTCATCCCGGTGGACGGCGGCATCGCGACGACCGCAACGGGCACCCCTCGGGCCGCGGTACGGGCTTAGGGTGACGGGATGGCCACGATGGATCCATGCACCGAGATCCGGGAGTTCCTCAACTCGCGCCGCGCCCGCATCGCACCCGCGCAGGCGGGCCTGCCCGCCTACGGCGGCAACCGTCGGGTCAAAGGACTGCGCCGCGAGGAGGTGGCGCTACTCGCGGGGGTATCGGTCGACTACTACGCGCGAATGGAGCGCGGCAGCCTCGCCGGTGCCTCCGACGGCGTGCTCGACGCGTTGGCCTCCGCCCTGCAACTCGACGAGGCCGAGCGCGACCACCTGTTCCACCTCGCGCGCCGATCCGCGGTGCCCGGCGGCCCACGCCGACGCAGGCCTGCCGTGACGGTGCGCTCGACGCTGCAGCAGGTGCTCGACGCGATCTCCGGCGCGCCGGCCTGGATCGGCAACGGCCGCTACGACGTGCTCGCCATGAACCAACTCGCCCGCGCGCTCTACTCACCGGTGCTGGCCGACCCACGACGGCCCGCGAACACGGCGCGGTTCGTCTACCTCAACCCCGAGGCGGCCAGAGAGCTCTTCGTCGACTACGACCAGATCGCCGGTGCCGTGGCCGCGAAGCTACGCATGGAAGCCGGCCGCAATCCGCACGACGAGGAACTGATCGCCCTCGTCGGCGAACTGTCGACGTCCAGCGAGCTGTTCCGGCAGCGGTGGGCATCCCAGGACGTGCGGCTGCACCGGTCCGGCCGCAAGCGAGTACGCCACCCGATCGTGGGCCGCCTCGACCTGGACGTCGAGTCCCTGGAACTGCCCGCCGAACCCGGCCTCCACCTCAACGTCTACACCGCACCCGCGGGCACACCGACCGCCGACAACCTGACGCTCCTGGCGTCGTGGGCGGCCACCCGACAGGCGCCGGTGGCCGAGCTCGAAGCGCGCAACGGATAGACCGAATCAATGTCACAACGACCACTAACTCGCTGGTTGGATCCGCTCGTCGGCAGGACCGTCGGTCGGCTGGCTCGATCAGGTGCTCCATACTGTGCGGGCCGGGCAGGACGAGAGAACGGGAAGGGCCTTCGTGGTAGCCACTGAGGATGTCGAACGATGCTTCGGTCCCGCCCGGGGTTACTCGGACGTGGAGGCATGGACGGCCATCGAGGAGGTGGCCGGGGAGCTGCCGTCGGAGTACAAGCGGTTCGTCGCCGCCTACGGTCCCGGCGTGGTCGGGAACTTCCTGTCGGTGTTGCACCCGCAGGCGCCCGAGTACACCATGCTCGATCTGATGAACGCGATGGGACCGCTGTACCAGGCGCTGGTGCCGGACAGGATTCCGTACGACCTCTACCCCCGTGAGCGCGGGATGGTGCTGTGGGCCAACACCCAGGAAGGCGACGCCTGTTTCCTGATCCCCCGTGCGGACGGCTCCTGGGGGATCGGTGTCTGGTTCCGCCAGTGGGCTGCCTGGGAGGAGTACGACCAGGACGTCCCCAGCTGGTTGGTCGGTCAGGTCAACGGGGACCTGGAGATCCCCGGCCTGCCACTCCGCGTGCGTGGAGGTTTCGCCCCGGAGGCCTGAATCTGGCCCTGTTCCGCCACCAGGACGACGCCGACCAGCCCCGACCCCAGTACCTGCGCAGCCTCAACCCCGGCCAGCTCTGCGCCATCCACAGAGGTGCCACCACCGAACTGACCGCCCCCGCCCGCAGCGTCCAGCTCGAGCTCGTCCTCACCCACCATCCCCTCGCGAAGGCGAGACTCGCGGTCAGCTGATGCCGCTGATCGTCGAGGTCAACGCCAGGGTCGGCAAAAGGTTGGGGGCCGAGCAGGTGGCGCAGCTGTACGAGCAGGGCCGGTTTCACCACGTCGGCCACTACCCGGAGCTGGAAGGCCAGATAGTGACGTGGGTCGCTCGGTCGGGGGGAACCTGGTCATCCGGGACGTCGGCGAGCCGTTCAGCGGGCAGACACCGCGCTCCGGCCGGCCGGATACGGTCGGCGGCCAGGACCAGCGTCGGCCCCAGACCTCCAGATGCGTTCATGACCCGCCCAACGACGCGAAGCCGCCCGAGTGTTGGCCGGACAACCACGCTCCTGCCCGTCCCGTGACCAGGTGCGTCCCCGGGACGGGCAGGAGCGTCCCCGGGGACGCCGGGACAGTGGAGGGACGCTGTCCGCAGCCCGAGAGTGGGAGTGCTGTCCCATCGACCCCCTACCAGTTCGGAGTACTCCATGCGTTCCCGCATCCGTAAGGCCGCCACGATCGGTGCCACCCTGGCCCTGGCGATGTCGGGGGCCGTGCTCGCGGCCGCCCCGGCCTCTGCCGCCACCAGCTGCTACGCGAGCAGCTGCAACGGGCTGGACCCGGCCAGCACCACCTGCGCCAATGACGCCATCACCGTCTCCACCAACACCACGCTCGAGCTGCGCTACAGCCCGTCCTGCCGGGCCGCCTGGGGACGGATCAAGCAGTACACCATCCCCGGTGAGACCGTGAAGGTCACCAACAGCATCGGCCAGTCCTACAGCACCACTACCGCCACCGGCCACGTCACCATCTGGAGCCCCATGGTCAACGACAAGGACCTCAAGTCCACGGCCCGTGACGAAACGTCCAACGGATGGCAGGAGACCGACTCCTACTGACCCTGGTCGCCCCCGGTTGCAAAGGTTGCCCCTCGATGGTGCGTTGACGGTCCGTTGCCCGGCCGAACCGGCAGGCCGGTACCGTCGTCCTGCGGTTCCCCCCACCCCGAGTGGGGATCCGTCGGGACTGAGATGATGGCCGGCCCCGCCCACCACCGCCCACGCACTCGGGGGGACACCCCAGGTCCGGGCCGCCTACCCCCCGGGCAGCCCGGACCCATCTCCCCGTCGGCCGGGAGCACGCCGTCCGTACGGGTCCAGCCCTCGTACGCCTGGGCGGACCCTGGGGCGCGAAGTACCCGGAGATTGTGCGGCTCCGGGAGAACGCCTGGGCCGAGTTCGTGCCCTTCCTGAGCCTGGCGGTGCCTGGCACGGACACGCCGGCCCCTGACTCACCAGGCCCGGGTGGCGGCCCAGCGACCGGCTGATCGTCGCCGCGGAGGGGGCCGGACCGGGCCGCCCGGCCCGGGGGTCCGGGGCCCGGGTGCAGCCACGGAGCGGCGCCGTTCGAGGGCAGGCCGGTGTGGGTCGGCAGGCCGCAACGGCGTTGAGGTGATGGTTGTATTCGAACCAGGTCGGGACGGCCTTCACGCCTTGGGCGACTTGTAGATGGCGGCGGCCATCGCTCCCAGGTGCTTGTTGGCCTTGAGCGCGAGGCCGATGGCGTCGCTCACGGAGTCGCTGGGCACCGGGATGTTGTTCACGTAGATCGCGAAGGCGTAGCGGCGGCCGTCCTTCGCGTCGATGTAGCCTGCGAGCGCCTTCGTGCCGAGGGCCAGCTTGCCCTGGTAGGAGCTGACCAGGGTGCCGGTTTTCGCGCGGATGTGTCCTGCGGCGGGATCGGTGCGCTCGATGACGTCGGCGAGCGAACCGTCGACGCCCATGCTCGGCATGGAGTCGTGGAAGACGTCGAAGTCGTCCTGCCGTGCCAGGTGCCGCAGTAGCGCGACCTGGGCGGTCGGCGTCGCCGTGTCGTCGGGGAGGCCCTGGGCGTCGACGAGGCTCACCGCATGCGGATCCACACCTGAGCGGGCGAGGAACTCCTTCTCGATCTTCATGCCGTCCGTGTAGGTTCGTTGCCCGTTGTGTGCTGCCATCAGTGGCGGCAGGAGGTTCGCCCCGAGATTGTGGCTGACCTTGTTGATCAGCTTCGCGTACTCCTTGAAGGGCGGAGAGGTGTAGGTCGCCGAGACGGGCAGCGAGTTCACTTCCTCTGACGGAGGAAGCTTGCTGTCGGGGTTCGCTCCCAGCGAGGGGGCGGATACGCCGACGCCGTTTCTGGCGAGTGCCTCGATGAGGACGGTGCGGGCGAACGCCGCCGGGTCGGGGACCTGGTAGGTCGTCACGAAGGGGGCCTTCGCGTCCGCGGGCACGGAGCCTCGGACCCGGATGTGACCGGGGCTCACGCTTTCGGTCGTCACGGTCGGCTTGGTTCCGGCGGGTGTGGTCGTCACCTGCGCGTCGACGTCGAAGGCGGCCGTCTTCGGGCGCCAGTCGGCCTTGGCCGGCTCGCCGGGTGCGCCCGGTGTGATGAGCACGTCGATGAGGTTGTCGTTGACGACGGTCGGGGTGACCGGCAGCCCGCCGATCGACACCGGGTCCCAGAGCCGGTTGTCGATCACCACGTCGCCGTCGACCTGGCGGATTCCACCGGCCGCGACCTGTCGGGCCAGCTCGTCGACACCCGCCAGCGGATCCTCCTCGGTGACGGTCGCCATGCCGGGTACGGCGTTGGCGTCGTAGTGGTCGAAGTCGGGGACGTCCAGTCCGCCTGACGCGGTGGTCCGCCCCCCGAGTGCCAGATCGCCGCTCCCGACCAGGATGAGGTCGCCGGAGAGCCGCCCGTCCGCGGAGACCGTACCCGAGTGCACCACGGGCGTACGGAAGCGGTGGTCGTCACCCAGGACGTCGAGCGCAGCACTGACCGCGAAGGTCTTGGCCGTCGAACCGGTCATGAACTGGGAATCGGAGTCCTTGGATTGGACGACCTTCCCGGTCTGCAGATCGGCGACCTGCAGGCCCCACCGGCCCGACGACCACGGCGCGGTACTCATGAGCTTCTGCAGGTCGGCGCTCACCCGTGCCACACCCGGTGCCGGGGAGCCTGGGTTGTCCGTGGAGTCGTGGGAGCACGCCGTCATCGCCACGGCGGCCGTCATCGAAGCGGCGAGCACCAGGGCGGTACGCCGCCGTACCCGAGGTGTCGTGATTCCGGAGGGGGAGTTGCTCGACATTCGTTCTTTCCTGTTCGACTTTCGCGCTCGATCGAGCGCTTCCGGCCTGGTTGTTGCGTGGCGGCGAGGACTTCCGGCCCTGGCCGAGGGCGATGCCGCCGTTGCGGGTATTCCCGTACGTCGGTTCACGAGCGCAGCGCCCGGACCGCGACCGCGCGCGACACCCGGGCCGCCTGTAGGACCAGCGCGAGGCAGGTGGTGACCAGCGTCCCGGCGGCGAGCGCCCCGAGGGTGGCCCAGGGGAGGCCCGTCAGGACGCGGACGACGTCGGTCCGGGCCCCCAGGGCGATGGTGAGGCTCGACACGGCGACGAACAGCGCGCCGAAGACGATCGCCGTCCCCGCGTAGATCGCCCCCTCGTAGACCATCGACCGGGTGACCACGCCCGGCCGCGCACCGGCCACCGTCACGACGGCGGAGTCACGGGCGCGCTCCCGCCCGACGAGGGCGATCACGGCGAGGCCGCCGACCCAGGACACGACGAAGACCCAGCCCAGCACGACCAGGATGTCGTCCAGCCCGGCGCTGCCTCCGGGCATGACCTTCCCCATCACCAGGAAGAGGCCGACGAACGACAGGGAGAGCGCGAAGGGCAGCACCGTGGTGACGCTCCTCGCCGCGCGGGCCCGGCACGACTGCACGGCGAGGTGCCAGGCGACGCCGCGCGAGGGCACCAGCGCCGTCCAGAGCTTCATCAGCGGGGTGAGCACCCACGGCCCCATCAGCAGCAGCAGGCAGACGAGGAAGAGGTTCCCGGCGAACGCGAAGGCCGTCCGCTGGGCGAGCCCGCCCTTGAGGTCGAGGCCCAGGCCGGGTACCCACATCCCGACCACACCGGCGAGCAGGCACAGGGCGAGGCCACCGCGGGCCACGCCGGGCCGCGCCGGGGGATCGGAGACGTCCCGGAAGGCGTGCATCTCCGGCGTCCTGGCGGCCCGTCGGGTGACGCCCCAGCCGCCGAGCAGGCACGGAACCAGTCCGCACAGCACGCTCACGCCGACGTACCAGAACCGGAACCCGACCGAGGCCCCGTGCAGTTCGAGACCCGTCCCCTTCCACTGCGCGAGGGTGACACCCGCGACCAGCAGGGTGAGCGGTGCGGCCAGCGCGCCGGCCACCGCGCCCAGCACCACCGTCTCCGTCCGCAGGACGAACCTGACCCGGTGGCGCGGAATCCCGAGGATCACCCACAGGGCGTGCTCGCGCCGCTGGGTCGTCATCGTCAGACCGACCGCGGAGGCGACGATGCCCACGGCGGCGAGCACGGTGAAGAAGACGATGTTGCCGCCGAGGGCGATCGACGCGGAGACCATCCGTGCGTCACCCGCCGCCCGCGCCGCCGAGACGGCGGTGAACATCGCGATGGCCGAGCCCGCCGAGCACGCCGCGCCGACCGTGGCGCACAGGAGCGTCCACCACCACATCGACGCCTGCCGGCGGATGTCCGACAGCACGAGCCGGATCACGACTGCTCCCCGCCCGCTTCGTCCGCCGACTGCGCCGCGAGGACGGCGTCGCCCACCGCGCGGGAGTCGCCACCGGGGATGACGGCGTGTACCCGCCCGGACCCCATCACCACGACCTGGTCGGCCCGCGCGGCCGCATGGGGGTCGTGGGTGACCATGAGCACCGTGCTCCCCTGCGCGGGGAGTGCCTGCAGCCAGTCGAGCACCACATGACCCGACTTGAGGTCGAGCGCACCCGTCGGCTCGTCGGCGAAGACGATCCGCGGCCGGTTCGCCACCACCCGGGCCACCGCGACGCGCTGGCGCTCGCCACCGGAGAGGCGGTCGGGGCGTCGCCGCGCGTGCTTGGCGATGCCGAGCCGCGCCATGGCGTCCTCGACCCGTGCCCTGGGCACCCGGCGGCCGGCGAGCCGGGCCGGCAGGGCGATGTTGTCCTCGACCGTCAGCGAGCTGACGAGGTTGTACTCCTGGAAGACGAAGCCGATGTTCTCGCTGCGGAACGCGGCCTGCTTGCGGGGGCTGAGCGAGCGGACGTCCGTCCCGAGGATCTCGACGGACCCCGCGGTCGCCGGCTCCAGCCCGGCCGTGCAGAGCAGGAGCGTCGACTTGCCCGAACCGGAGGGGCCGACGACGGCGGTCAGCCGGCCATCGGGAATCTCCAGGTCGATGTCGTGCAGGACGCGCGTCGTCTCGCCCCGGCGGCCGGGAATGGGGAATTCCGTCCGAAGGCCGCGCAAACGAATGCACGGCACGGGAGCGGTAGTGGAGAATGGCATGAATCAAGGAAAGCAGGGCCGGGCGGTGGAGTGCACGGGAGCCTGCACTGCTTTCGGAGGTAGACCTGGATCTACCGCCCGCGAGATCCGAACTGTGCGAAAATATTGATCATGGCGCAGATTCGTGTTGCCCGGAGGCTGCTGACCGAATTCGTCGCAGCGGCCGCCTTTCCGATTCTCCTGATTTCCGTTCTCGCTGCGCCGGTCTCGGTTCCGGTGGTGGCCGAACTGGACCGCTCCAGGGCGCAGTGGTGCGGAGTCCAGACGATGCCGCTGCGACCCGCCGACCGCAGCTGGCCGCAGTGGGTGGCGGGTCGGCTGCGGACACGGTCGGTGTGGTGGACCGACCTCCCGGTGTTCGTCACCGCCGCGCTCCTGTCCGCGCTCTCGCTGCTGGTGGGCTTCTTCGGATTCTTCGGTGCACTGGCGCTGGTCTTCTCCCCCGTCCTCTGGGGTTTCGGCATCGCCGCGGAAGTCGGCCCGTACACCCCGGCCGCCCTGTGGGAAACCCTCGTGGCGGTGCCTGCGGGATTCGCCCTCGGTGCGGTCACCGTGGGCCTGCTGGCCGGCGTCTCCCTGCTCCGCGACCTGCTCCTGCGGGCCTTCTCGGGGAGCCGGAACCCCGACCTGCTCGCGAAACTGGAGGAACTCCGCGTCAGCCGGGCCTCGCTGACCGCGGCCTTCGAGAACGAGCGTCGGCGCATCGAGCGCGATCTGCACGACGGCGCCCAGCAGGAACTCGTCGCGCTCGTCATGCGCCTGGGAATCCTGGAAGCCGCGGCGACGGCCACCGAGCAGGAACGGGTCGTCCAGCTGGCCCGCCAGGCCCAGGCCCAGGCGGAGCGCGCGCTCGAACGGCTGAGGGAGACGGTGCGCGACATCCACCCCAGCGAACTGAGCGATCTCGGTCTCGTCGCCGCCGTCCGGGAACTGGTGGCCAGATCACCGTTGCAGGTCGAACTGACCAGCACCGGTACGGACGCCCGGCTCTCCTCGCCGATCGCCGCGGCCGTGTACTTCACGGTCTCCGAGGCCCTGACGAACATCGCCAAGCACGCGGGCGTCGGGAGCGCCCGGATCGAGCTGCGGTGCACCGAGGGCGGCGTCCGCGTCCGGGTGGGCGACGACGGCGCCGGCGGCGCGCGGATCAGCACCGGATCCGGGCTCTCCGGGCTGCGTGAGCGGATGCGGAGCGTCGGTGGGAACCTCGAAATCATCAGCCCGCCGGGCGGCGGAACGGAGGTCGTGGCATCCGCCCCGGCCCAACCCCCGTGGTGACGGAATTCGGAATCCGACCGGGAAAAGCGATGGGAAATCGATAGTGAGAATCATCCTGGCGGACGACAGCCTGCTGATACGCGCCGGAATCCGGGAGATCCTGGTTTCCAGTGCCCACGATGTGATCCGCGAATGCGAGGACGCCGACGAACTGGTCGCCGCCGTCGACGAACTCGCCGCCGCCGGAGCCGCCCCCGACCTGGTGATCACGGACGTCCGCATGCCGCCCGGGAACACCGACGACGGACTCCGGGCCGCGATCGACATCCGGTCGCGGCACCAGGACCTGCCGGTCCTGGTCCTCTCCGCCTACGTCACGGGCCCGTACGTGCGCGAACTCCTGAACGGCCCGGGCGCCGACGGGGCGGTCGGCTACCTGCTCAAGGAGAAGGTGGGCAGAGTGGCGGACTTCCTGCGGGCCGTCGAGACGGTCTCCGACGGCGGAGTGGTGATCGACCCCGAGGTGGTTCGCCACGTCACCCGCGCCGACCCGCCCCGGGGCCCGCTCGCCCGGCTCACGACCCGCGAACCGGAGGTGCTCGCCCTCATGGCCGAAGGCCGCTCCAACGCGGAGATCGCGGCGGAGCTGTTCCTCTCGGGCGCCGCCGTGGCCAAGCACGTGGGGAACGTCTTCCTGAAACTCGGCATGCCCTCCGGCGAGGACAACCGCCGGGTGAAGGCCATCCTGACCTGGTTCGCATACAACTAGGACGTCGAAGAGGCTGCGTGCGGCGCGGCGACGTCGTCGGCTTGCGGAGGTCGCGGGTGGTCAGCCGTAGGGGATGACGGCGAGGGGGCAGTGGACGTGGTGGATGGCGGCGTGGGCGACGGGGCCGAGGTGGTGGTGGCGGAGGGGGAGGTGGCGCAGGCGGCGGCCGAGGACGAGGAGGCGGGCGGTGGCGGCCGCGTCGACGAGTTCGACGGCGGGCTTGCCGCGGACCAGGTCGGCGGTGACCTCGACCTCGGGGTGGCGGCTCCGGAGCGGGGCCAGGGCCGCGGTGAGGCCGTCCCGTTCGACGCCGGAGACCTCGCGCTCCAGGCCGCCGATGGCGTCGAAGGCCATGTACTCGCTACCGGCCGGCGGGGACCAGACGTGGACGACGCGCAGTGGGGCGGAGCGCAGGGCGGCGGCGCGGAAGGCGAACTCCAGCACTTCCTCGGCGGGGTGGGTCAGGTCGAGGCCGACGGTGACCGGGCCGTCCGGTTCGTCGTGGTCGGCGCGGACCAGGACGACCGGGCAGGCGGAGCGGCGCAGCACCTCCTGGCTGACCGAGCCGACCAGGAAGCCGCGCAGGGTGCCGAGCCCGCGGGAGCCGAGGACGAGGAGGGCGGCGCGGTGCGAGGCGGCCTCCAGTGACTCGACCGGGTCGGCGGACACGGCGGAGGAGGCGACGGGGAGACCGGGCACCAGGGCGGTCAGTGCGGACTCGCGCTCGGCGAGGTGGGCCAGGGCGCGGTGGTAGGTCTGGTCGCTGCCGACCACGTCCCGCTTGGGCCAGGGCCAGGCCTCCAGGACCTCCAGGGGGACGGCACGGCGCTGCGCCTCGTGGGCGGCCCACTCGGTGGCGGTGAGGCTCTCGGGGGAGCCGTCGAAACCGACGACGACCGGGCCGGTGGGGCCGGTGGGGCCGGTCGTGCGGGGGTCGACGGGGCCTGGGCCGGTGGCGCCGGTCGGCGCGGGTTCGGACACGGGGAGCTCCTCGGGTTCCGCGGCGCGGGGAGGGCCGTACCCGGCCGCCGGGGCCGCCTCGGGACTGCGACCCCAGTATCGGCGGTGGGCGGGGACGGCACCTCCCGGGGCGTTCAGGCCTGCTGCGGGGCCGGGTCCGGCGGGGCCGGGTCCGAGGAGGTCGGGTCCGACGGGGCCGGGGCCGAGGGGGTCGGGAGGAAGCCGTCGGCGAGGGGTTCGCCGGTGAGGGCGGCGTCGACCCGGGCGTGGATGTGGGCGAGGGTGGTGGGGCAGGTGAGCGGCTGGTCGCGGTGGCAGTTGAGCATGTGGGTCAGGACGGCCGCGGCGTGCTCCAGACGGCGGGCGCGGGCCAGCATCCCGGCGCGCTGGGCCTCCAGCAGGGCCCGGCGTTCGGCGGCCTCTTCGGTGGCGAGGACGGCGCCGGTGCCGGCCACCGGGATCATGCCGTCCACGTGCCAGAGCTGGACCAGGGCGAGGCGTTCCAGGGCCGCGCGGTCGTAGTAGCGGACCCGGCCGCGGCGGGTGGTGGGGGTGACCAGGCCGCACTCCTCGTAGTAGCGCAGGGCGGGGACGGAGAGGCCGAAGGCCGCCGAGACCTCGGTGATGGAGTGGAGGTCGGACATCCGTGGTTCCTTTCCGGGCTCGCCGCTTGCGCAGTCGCTCGCACCGCCCGCTTGCACTGTCCGCTTGCACCGTCCGCTTGCACTCAAGCGCACTTGAGCGAGAACGCTTAGGCAAGCCTAACTTCCGTGATGCGAAGGGTATCCGCCCATGCCGTCTCCGACCGCCGCAACGGTCAGCACGACCACACCGACACCGCCAGGGGTAGGGAAAGCGACACCGGCGGCGACGCGCGGGGTGCCCGCCTCCGGTGCGCTGCTGGTGCTCGGCTTCGTCCTGCTCAGCCTCAACAGCCGGGTCGCCTTCGGGCAGGTCGGCCCGCTCGCCCCGGTGGCCGGCTGGGGCGCGGGCACCGTCACCGTGCTGGCGCTGATACCCCCGCTCTGCATGGGCCTGTTCGCGCCGCTGGGCGCGCTGGCCCGGCGGCGGCTCGGCGAGGAGCGCGGGCTGTTCTGGGCGAGCGTGCTGCTGGTCGGCGGGGCGGTGGTGCGGACGCTGGGGATGCCCGGACTGTACGTGGGGACGGCGTTGGTGGCCGCCGCGGTCGCGGTGGTCAACGTGCTGATCCCGGTGTTCGTCCGGACCCGCTTCGCGCCCCGGCGGATCGGCACCATGATGGGCGTCTACGCGCTGTCCATGGGCGCCGGTTCGGCCGTGGTGGCCGCGCTGGTCGCGCCCGTCGCGGGCGCGTGGTCCTGGGAGGCGGCGATCGCGCTCGCCGTCGTCCCGGCGGTGCTCGCCGTGGTGGGCACGGCCCCGCAGCTGAGGGTCGGGCGACCCGCCCCGGCGGTCGCCCCCGGGGTGCGGCGGCCGGTCGGCCGGACGGCGCTGGCCTGGAGCCTGACCGCCTACTTCGGCATCCAGACCCTGGTCTTCTACGCCACCCTGGCCTGGCTGCCCACCATCCTGGTCGGCGCGGGCGTGAGCCGGACCACCGCCGGCACCGACCAGGCCGTGATGATCCTCGGCCTCGCCGTCGGCGGCTTCCTCGCGCCCACCTTGGCCGCCGCCCGCCGGGACCAGCGCCCGCACGTCCTCGGCGTGGTCGCGGTCAGCGTGCTCGGTCTGCTCGGCCTGCTGCTCGCCCCCGCCGCCGGGGCGCCGGTCTGGGCCGGGATCCTCGGCATCGGCATGGGTGGCGGGCAGGCCCTGGCCGGGGTGCTGTTCACCCGCCGGGGCACCGACCACGACCACGTCGCGGCGCTGTCCACGATGGCCCAGACCGGTGGCTACCTGATCTCCGCGGCGGGCCCGGCGCTGGTCGCCGTCCTGCACGGCTCCACCGGGTCGTGGACGGTTCCGCTGCTCGCGCTGATCGGTCTGCTGCTGGTGGGCGCGGTGCTGAGCATGCGGGCGGGGCACGACGGGGGTACGGCGGTGGGCGCGACGGGGAGCGTCGTTGAAGGATTTTCTCGTCGCGCTGTCACACTCGGGCGCCGGGATCCGTCGGGTCGGTGAGAGCACATCGGACACCCGAGAGGAACACAACCATGAGCACCGACCCGAGCACCGACCTCACCGCCCGCTCGATCACCGCCGAGATCCCGCTGCGCCCCCGGATGGCCACCGACCCGACCGCGCTCGTCCCCGAACTCGCCGACGTGTCGGCCGCGTTGTTCCGGGCGGTCGGCAACCGCTCGCTCCCGCGCGGCACCGTCAGCCTGGTCCAGCTGCGGGCCGGGCAGCTCGCCGGCAGCACCTACCTGACCGTCCTGCACACCGGATTCCTGCGCAAGGCCGGTGAGTCGGAGGAGCGGATCACCTCGGTGGCCAGCTGGCAGGACTCGCCGTACCTGACCGCGCCCGAGCGGGCGGCCCTGGCGCTGGTGGACGCCGTCCTCCAGCCGAACCCGGACGGCGAGCGGGTGTCGGACGAGCTGTACGCCGAGGTCGCCGCGCACTACGACGAGAAGGCGCTGGCCACGCTGATGCTGGCGATCGGTCAGGTGAACTTCTTCACGGCGATCGCGCTGATCGCCAAGCCTGTCCCCGGGAAGGCGTTCACCGACCCCTGGGCCTGAACTCCGGGGGCCTCAACTCCGGCCCGGGGCCCGGCCCCCGGGCGGGTGGGCCCCGCGGGCCGGGGCCGGGGTGGTCGGGGGGGGGGCGGGGAT
>NZ_JBHWIV010000092.1:0-11740 GCF_042731675.1 Kitasatospora sp. NPDC059827
GGCCAGCAGGGCGTTGAGGTCCCGCTGGGCGGCGAGCGCCGCCTCGGGGGTGGCCGAGCTGGAGACCAGGGTGTCGGAGAGGTGGTGCAGTTCGTCCTGCTGTTCCGCCGCGAGACCGAGGAGTTCGCCGATCACCTGCATCGGCAGCGGGTAGGCGAAGTGCTCGCGCAGGTCGAACTCGCCCTCCAGCGCGGCGACCCCGTCGAGCAGCGCGACGGTCCGGGCCTCGATCGCGGGGGCGAGTGCGGCTATTCGGCGCGGGGTGAAGGCCTGGCTGACCAGCCCGCGCAGCCGCTTGTGGTCCTCGCCGTCGGCGGTGATCATGCCGGGCACCGTGACGAAGTTGAGCAGCGGCCAGCCGTACGGCAGCCGGCCCTCCCGGAAGAGGGTCCACAGTTGGGGGTTCTTGCCGACCCGGGGGTCGGCGAGCAGCGTCTGGAGGGTGTCGTGGTGGGTTACCGCCCAGACCACCACCCCGCCAGGGAGCTCCACCAGGACGGCCGGGCCGGCTGCCCGGAGCCGGGCGTTCTCGCCGTGCTGGTCGCGTCCGAAGGGGTCGAGCCGGACGGGCTCGGGGCGGACGGGCTCGGGGCGGGGGCCGCGGGGGTCGTCGGCGGTGTCCATGCGGGCCTTTCGGGGGCTGGCGGGCGGGGCGGGGTGAAGGCGCTGTAGAGCACCGGGAGGGCGACCAGGGCCCGTGACCACGGGGACGGACGCCAGGTCAACTCGCCCGCAGGTACGGCAAGTTGGAGGTCGGGAAGGCGGTGCAGCAGGGTCTCGATCGCGGTCTCGACGATGATCCGGGCCGGGTGCTGGGCCGGACAGACGTGCCGGCCCGCGCCCCAGGCGAGGTGGGCCCGGTTGCCGCCGAGCGAGCCCTGGGCGGCCGAGGAGGCGCCCTGGGCGGCCGGGTCGGCGTTGGCCGCGGCCAGGCCGAGCACCAGCATGTCGCCCTTGTTGATGTACTGGCCGCCGAGGACGGTGTCGCCGGTGGCCCAGCGGCCGGGGAAGTTCTGGGTCGGCGGGTCGCGCCAGAGCACCTCCTCCAGCGCGTCGGAGACGGTCAGCCGCCCGCCGGTCAGGGTGGCCCGGAAGCGGCGGTCGGTGAGCAGCAGCCGCAGGGTGTTGCCGATCCAGTTGATGCAGGTCTCGTTGCCCGCGACCATCATCACCACCAGGTGGTGCACCGCCTCCTTGTCGGTCAGCGCGGCCGGGTGGGCGAGCAGCCAGGAGGTGAGGTCGGCGCTGGGGGCGGTGCGGCGCTGCCGGACCAGTTCGACCAGGGTGTTCTGGAACTCCCCGGCGGCGCGCACCGATTCGGGCCCGCTGTCGACGAAGTGGCTGATCAGCTCGATCATCCGGGGCCCGCTGCCGGTGGGCAGGCCGACCAGCTGGGTGGAGACCAGCAGCGGCAGGGCGCGGGCGTACTGGCCGATCAGGTCGGCGGTGCCGTCCGGGCCCCAGCTGTCGATCAGGCCGTTGGCGGCGGCCTCGGTGGTCTCGCGCAGCTGCCGGTGGTCGATCTGGGCCAGGGTGTCCGAGACGGCGGCGCGCAGCCGCTGGTGCTCGGCGCCGTCCAGGTTGAGCAGGGTGGGCCGCCAGGCGGTCATCGGCTGCAGCCGGGAGTCGGCGGCCAGCCGGCCCTCGGCGGGCACCCGCCACTGCCGCGAGTCCTTGGAGAACAGCGCCTCGTTGCGGGTGAGTTCGAGCAGTTCGGCGTAGCCGAGGACGAGCCAGGCCTCCACCCCGGGCTCCAGCTCGATCGGCGCGACCGGTCCGTAGCGCTCGCGCAGCCGGGCGTACAGGCCGTGCGGGTCGTCGGCGACGGCCTGCCCGTACAGCGGGGTGAGCGGGACGCCGACCGGCAGCCCGCCACCGGGCGGGGCGCCGTACGGAGCCCCGGTCCCGTACGGGCCGCCCACGCCGTGCGGTCCGCCGGTGCCGTGGGGCCCGCCGGTGCCGTACGGGCCGCCGGTGCCGTGCGCGACCGGGCAGCCGGAGGGCCGCGGGGGCTCGGGGGCGGTCACGGCTGGAGCTCCAGCAGCGAGCTGCGGTGCAGGTGGTCGACGAAGTCGATCAGCAGGTCGTAGGAGGCCCGCCGGTCCCGGGCGTCGCAGTACAGGATCGGCACCTCCGGCAGCAGGTCCAGCGCGGAGCGCAGCTCCTCCTCCGGGTAACTCGGCGTGTCCGGGAAGGTGTTGACGGCCACCGCGAAGGGGATGCGCTGCTCCTCCAGCCGGCCGAGCACGTCGAAGCTCTCGTCCGGCCGGCGCAGGTCGACCATCGCGATGGCGCCGAGCGCGCCGCGCGACAGGTCGTCCCACAGCGGCCAGAAGCGCTGCTGCCCGGGCGTGCCGAACAGGTACAGCGCGAGCCGGGAGTTGAGCGTGATCCGGCCGAAGTCCAGCGCGACCGTGGTGGTGGTCTTGCCGCTGCGCCCGGTGAGGTCGTCCACGCCGCTGCTGGCGGCGGTCATGGTCTCCTCGGTGCGCAGCGGGGTGATCTCGCTGAGCGAGCCGACCAGGGTGGTCTTGCCGACCCCGAACGGGCCGGTGACCAGGATCTTCACCGCGCCCTGCACCGAGGACGGCAGGTACTGCGGTCCGGCCGGCACGTCGGCGGGGGCTTCAGCGGAGTTGGCGGAGGCCAACGAGCACCTCTTCCAGGAGGGTTGTGGGCAGGCGTTCGGCCTGCGGGACGGGCGGGAGCACCTGCACGGCGCCGAGGTCCCAGAGGTCGCCGACCAGCACCTTGACGACGCCGAGCGGCAGCCCCAGGTGGGCCGCCACCTCGGCGACGGACAGCAGGCTGTGGCAGAGCCCGAGGATGCGCCGGTGCTCCCGGTTGAGCAGGACGTGCTCGGGCAGTGCCGGGGGGTCTGATAACGCGCTGACCAGGCTCTCGATCGCCAGGTCGGCGCGGGTGGGGCGGCTGCGCCCACCGGTGATGACGTAGGGCCGGACCGGCCCGTTCACCGGTGCCCCCCCGCCGCGTGGTCGACGCGCGGCGGGCTGGTGAGGTGGGTGCCGATCCGCTCGACCAGGACCTGCATCTGGTAGGCGACCAGCCCGGCGTCGACCGCCTCGCTGGTGACCACGGCCAGGTGGGCGCCGGCCCCGGCGGCGACGATGAACAGGTAGCCGCCGCCGTACTCGATGATGATCTGGCGGGTGGCGCTGCCGGGGCCGCCGAAGCCCGTCGCGACGCCCCGGGCCAGCGACTGGAGCCCGGAGCAGGCGGCGGCGAGCCGTTCGGCGTCCTCCCGGGCGATGTCGGCGCTGCGGCCGATCTCCAGACCGTCGTTGGAGACGACGACGGCGTGCTGGACCTGGGGGACGGTGATGATGTCGGCGAGCAGCCAGCCGAGATCGGGGGTGGTGGTCATGGAACTCTCCGGGGCGATGGGGAAGTCGGGGGGAGGTCGGGGGAGCGGGACGGGAACGGGCTCGGTGCGGGCCGGGCTCAGTGCGGGCCGGGCGGACCCTGGGCCCGGGTACGGGCGGCCGACCGGCCGCTGGCCGTCCCGGCCTGGAACATCGCCATGAACGCCTGGGCGTCCCGGGCCGAGCGGTACGGCGGCTCGGGCGCGGGTGGGGGAGCGGCGTGCTGGGCGGGTCGGTTCGCACGGTCGCGCCGGTGGCTCCGGCGGGGCAGCGGCGGAGGGGTGTCGGCCGCCGGGGCCCGGCTGGTGGGCGGGGCCTCCACCAGCGGGTGAACGGCGCCGGGGTGGTCGGGGCCGGCGAACGGCCGGGGGTCGGGGGTGAACGCCCGGTCGTCCGGCCCGAGTCCGGGCACGGTGGGCGGCAGCGGCTCGGTGAGCAGGGCGTTCGGCAGCAGCAGGACCACACGCACGCCGCCGTACGGGGAGGGCGCCGAGCTGAGGGTGACCCGGAACCCGTAGCTCTCGGCGAGCCGGCCGACGGCGGCCAGCCCCAGCTGGGGCACCTCGCCGAGCCGGGAGACCTCCAGGCTGCTGCCCCCGGCGAGGGCGGCGGCGGCCTTGGCGACGGCCTGTTCCGGCATGCCGACGCCGCCGTCGTCGATCTCGATGACCGCGCCGTTGTGCACCGGCATCAGGGTGACGAACACCTGGGTGCTGGGCGGGGAGTAGCGGGTCGCGTTGTCCAGCAGTTCGGCGATGGCGTGGATCAGCGCCTCGGCGGCCGCGCCGACCACTGCGGTCTCGATCCGGCTGCGGACGACCACCCGCTGGAACGGCAGGATCCGAGACTGGGCGCCGCGCACCACGTCCTCCAGCGACACCGGCTCCGGCCAGTGCCGCCCGGCCCGGGCGCCGCACAGCACGGCCAGGGTCTGGGCCAGCCGGGCCTGTTGGGCGGCGGCGTGGTCGGCCTTGAGCAGGCCCTCCAGCAGCGCCGGGTCGTCGTGGGTGCGCTCCATCTCGTCGAGCAGGGCCTGCTGGTCGTGGGCCATGACGAGGATCCGGCGGGCGACGCTGAGGAAGGCCCGCTGGCTGGAGGCGGTGAGCTCCTGCTCCTGCTGGACGGCGGCCAGGTCGGCGCCCCGGCGGGAGAGTTCGGCGGCCAGCTGCTCCTGGAGCCGGGCGAGCTCGCCCGCCAGCCGGTCGGCCCGGCCGCGCTGGGTGACGGACACGGCGCGGTACCGCGCGGCGGCCACGAGGGCGAGGACGGCGAGCACGCCGGTAGCCGTTGCGCACCACTGAGTCATCGTCACGCCGCGAATTCTAGGGCGATGATCCTACGAAGGTGTGAACGGATCTCGCCATGTGACTGGATCTCGTCAATATCGAGTCAATACGCCGCCGTTCCCGCGTCGTTCGACCGCGATCGCGGGGCCCTGACAAGCCGTCCGATCGTTCGTCCAGGGTCTTTCGACCCCCCTCGATGTGACCCGTGGTGGCCGGTTCGCGTCCTGTGATGTGTGGGGCCTGTGTGCACGGTGTCGCCGAACCGGCGTCATCAGGTGCAGGAGCGCGCGCCGTCAGGTGTCGGGCCTCGGGTGCCGGGTGCCGGGTGCCGGGCCTCGGGCGTCAGGCGTCGGACGGCATCCGGTGCAGGAGCAGCAGCGCCACGTCGTCCGGCCGGGAGCGGCGCTCGGTCACGTTCAGGGTGAGCAGGTCGGCCAGCCGCTCCAGCGCGGGGGCCGCGCCGATCCGCTCCGGGCCGGTCTGCCGGGCCCACAGCTCCAGCCCGCCGATCATCCGGTGCACCGACTCGTCGTAGTCCTCCTCGCGGTCCTCGACCAGCCCGTCCGTGTAGGCCAGCAGGGTCTCGCCGCCCGCCAGCCGACCGGTGGCCAGCGGGTACGGCTGCCCCGGGTCCACGCCCAGCGGGGGGCCGCCCGGCAGCTCCAGCTCGACGGCCTTGGCGTCGGCGGCGATCCGTACCGGTGCCGGGTGGCCGGCCCGGGCCGCGGTCAGGCTGCCGTCGGCCGGGTCCAGGGTCAGGTAGAGGCAGGTCGCGAACAGCTCGGTGTCCAGCTCGGACAGCAGCCGGCTGGTCCGGGCCAGGGTCGCCGCCGGGTCGTGCCCGTCCGTGGCGTACGCCCGCAGGCCGCTGCGCAGCTGGCCCATCACGGCGGTCGCCTCGGCGTTGTGGCCCTGCACGTCGCCGATGACCAGCCCGATCCGGCCGTCCGGCAGTTTCAGCAGGTCGTACCAGTCGCCGCCGATCTGCATGCCCTCGGTGCTCGGCAGGTAGCGGGCGGCGCTGGCGATCCCCGGCAGCCGGGGCAGGGTGCGCGGGAGCATCGCGCGCTGGAGTTCACCGGCCCGGTGGTGGTGGGTGTCGTACAGCCGGGCCCGCTCCAGGGACTGCGCGAGGATGCCGGCGAAGGTCGAGTACAGGGTGCGGTCCGCGCGGCCGAACGCGCGCTCGGTGGCGAAGGTGATCAGACAGGAGCCGACCTGCCGGCCGGAGGCGACCAGCGGCAGCACCGCCCAGGCGGCCGGGGCGTCCGGCCGCACCGGCCCGGCACCGGGCTGGCTGAACAGCGGGGCCGAGCGGGCCAGCGAGTGCTGCATCACCTGCTCGGAGAGGTCCGCCAGCCGGGTCAGCTCGGCCCGGCGCGGTCCGCCGTACACGGTGTGCGAGACGGGCAGCAGCCGGCCCTCGTCCACCAGGTCCAGCACGATGCCGGCGGCGCCGAGCGCCGGACGGGCCACGTCGGTGACGGCGGCGGTGACGTCCCGGACGGTCACCGCCCGGGACAGCGCCCGGGTCAGCGACAGCAGCAGCGCCGTCCGGGCCCCGGCCGGGTCGTGCGGCGGCTCGGCGTCCCGCGCCCGGCGGTGCTCCACGTCGGCGATCAGCCCGGCCATGCGCACCGGGCGGCCGTGCACGTCCAGCATCACCTCGCCGGACTCCTCGACCCGCGCGACCTTCCCGCCCCGGCGCAGCATCCGGTAGCCGATCCGGTAGCGGCCCCCGCTCGCCAGCGCCTCCGCCAGGGCCGCCTGGACGTCCGGCAGGTCCTCGGGGTGGACGATCCGCTCCAGCTCCGGGGCGGTCCCGTCCGGGGCGACGGGCCGGCCGGCCACCGCGAAGGCGGCCGCGTCCCAGTAGCTCTCCCCGGTGACCAGGTCGCGCTCGAAGGCGCCGTGCCCGGCGGCCCGCACCGCGAGCGACAGCAGCGGGTGGGCCAGGGCGGCGTCCGGGGCGTCCGGGGCGGTCGGGGGCCGCTCCGCGGTGCGGTTCCCGGTGCGGTCGCCGGCGTGGTCGAGGACGTGGTCCAGCAGGTGGTGCAGCCGGTGGGCGCAGGCCCCGGCGATCGTCTCCAGCACGTCCAGGTCGCGCCCCGGGACGGTGCCCCGGTGCGCCAGGGCGAGGGCCAGCACGCCGATCGGCCGCTCGTCCACCACCAGCGGCAGGCTGACCACGGCGACCATCCCGGTGCCCATGCCCGCGTTCCGGTTCGGGTAGTCGACGCTGGTGTGCTCCGGGCTGAGCAGGTACGGGCGGCGCAGCCGCAGCGCCATCGCGGCGGGCAGCTCGCCGGCCGGGTCGACCAGGCCGTAGCGCTCGTGCGCCCAGTCCGGCAGCCCGTGCGAGGCGGTCAGCCGGAGCATCCCGGCGGGGTCCAGCAGGTACAGCGCGGAGCCCTCGCCGGTGATCCAGTTCGGGCCCTCCGCGAGGACGGTGCCGAGCAGCTCGGCGGCGCTGGTGCAGCCGAGCAGCAGGCGCACGCAGCGCATCGGACTACGAACGGGAGAGGACACCAAATCTTCATACCCCATTTCCGTGGTCCGCGGTCGCTCTCAGCCGCCGCACCAGGACCAGGGTCCGGTCGTCCGCGACGTCCTGCGCCACCGCCTCCACCAGCCGGCCCGCCGCCCCCCGGACCGCCTGCCGCTGCGGCGGGTTGGTGCGCACCTCCGGCTCGGCCGCCGCCAACAGCCGGCCCACCCCCTCGTCCAGGTCCCGGCCCGGCACCTCCACCAGGCCGTCGCTGAACAGCAGCAGCGAATCCCCGTACGCCAGCCGCCCCGACACCCCCGGGTACGGCGCCCCCGGCACCAGCCCCAGCGCCGGACCGCCGTGCTCCGACGGCACCCAGCCCGACCGGCGGCAGAACCGCACCGGCGGCGGATGGCCCGCGTTGAACAGGCGGTAGCGGCCCGTCGCCGGGTGCAGCGCCAGGTGCACGGCCGTGGCGAAGTCGTCCTCCCAGCCCATCCGCACCAGGTGGTCGTTGGCCGCCGGCAGGAACGCCTCCGGCGGCACCCGGCCCAGCAGCATCGCGAACGCCCCCGACAGGTGCGTCGACCGGGCCGCCGCCCGACTGCCCTTGCCCGACACGTCCACCAGCACCAGCTCCAGCAGGTCCTCCTCCGGCCGGTGGGCGCACAGCAGGAAGTCCCCGGAGAACGACGCGCCGCCCGCCGGGGCCAGCGCACTGTCGAAGTGCCAGTCCAGCAGCCGCTCCGGCAGCCGGGCCAGGGCCCGGTTGTGCTCCGCCAGCTCCAGCAGCATCGAATCGCCCTGGGTGCCGCGCAGCCCCAGCCGGTCCCGGAACCGGTTCGCGGTCAGCACCGTCGCCCCCGTCGCCGCCACCACCAGCGTCACCCCCAGCCGCACTCCGTGCGGGTCCTGCACCACCGCCCCCAGCAGACCGCCCGCCAGCGCCGCGCACACCAGCACCCGCAACTGCCCGCGCCGCAGCACCAACCCGCCACCCACCACCGGCAGCACCAGCGCCGACGGCGGCCACCCGTACGGCAACAGGACCGGCAGTACCCCCAGCACCACCGTCACCCCGAGCAGCACCCCCAGCGCCACCCGCCCGGCCCGGACGTCCCCGTCCAGCACCCGGCCGTACCACCGCCGCACCCTCGCTATCAGTGCGGGCACCCGGAACCTCCGCGAAGGCGTGGGCGGTCCCCTGTCATGACCACCAGTCAGCCCGGCCACACTAACCCCTCCCCTCCCACCCCCCCTCAGCGCAGTTCCCGCCCCCACCCGCCCCCACCTGCCGCCCCGTACCCCTCCTCCACGCCCGAGGCGCCCACTGCTGCGCTCCAGCCGTCTCCGCCAAGCCCGTTCCGGCCCCGAGCGCACCAGAAGTCGGCCGGGCCGACTTCCCGTGCCGCTCAGGTGCTGTGCGGGTGGGGGTGGGCCCGGGGTGGTCAGGCGGGGGTGGTGCCGGGCCAGGTGTGGAGGGCGGTGGTGAGGGTGGTGATGAGGCGGTCGTGGGTGGTGGTGAGGTCCTCGGCGAGTTGGAAGGCGCCGGCGATGGAGAGGGAGGCGAAGCCGTGGGCGAGGGAGCGGACGGTGCGGGCGGCGTGGATGGCTTCGGGGCCGTCGAGGCCGTAGCCGCGGAGGACGGCGATGATGACGCCGACGAGCCGGGTGGCGGCGAGGGTGAGGTCGTCGTCGGGCCGGGGTGCCTGGGGGAGGGCGGCGTAGCGGTGGGGGTGTGCGGTGGCGTAGGCCTGGTAGGCGCGCAGGACGGCGGTGACGGCGTCGTCCCCGCTGCGGCCGACGGCGGCGTCCGCGAGCCGGTCGGCGAGTTCCTCGGTGACCCGGACGGCGATGAGGCGCCGTAGTTCGCCGAGTCCGCCGCTGACGTGCTTGTACAGCGAGGGGGTGGCGACGCCGGCCCGGGTGGCGACGGAGGCGAGGGTGAGGGCTTCACCGCCCTGGTCGTCGATGAGGGCGAGGGCGTGGTCGACGACCTGGTCGGGGGTCAGTCCTACGCGGGGCATGGCTTCGTTTCTCCGTACGGGCGGGGGTTCAGGCGAGTTCGGCGAGGAAGGGCAGCAGGGCGTCGGCGACGGCCTGCGGGTTGTCGGCCATCGGGTAGTGCCCGGACCCTTCGATCATCACCTTGCGGGCGCCGAGCTTCTCGGCCTGGAGGTCGGCGACGGCCTCGGGCTTCGGGAAGTCGGGGTCCTTGCTGCCCATGAGGACGAGGGCCGGGCAGCGGACGGCCGCGCACCAGCCGACGGGTGCGGAGTCGCCGGTGACGTGGCCGCGGGTGGCGGTCCGCCGGCCGGGGGTGCGCAGGGCGGCGACGAGTCCGTCGACGTAGCCGTCGAGGTCGGCGGGGCGGGGGCCGGGGTAGGCCATCTTGCGCAGGTAGAAGCCCCAGACGCCGGGCCACCGGACCATGGCGGCGCCCATGACGACCATGACGCCCTGCATGAGGGCGTTGGCCCGGTGTTCGACGAAGGCGTCGATCAGGGCGATCCCGGCGACCCGCTGGGGTGCGTCGCCGGCGACCTTGACGACCGTCGCCCCGGTGTAGGACTGCCCGACCAGGACGGCCCGTTCGATGCCGAGGTGGTCGAGCAGGGCGAGGACGTCGGTGGCGACGGCGGCGGGGCCGTAGTCGTCCCAGACGATCGAGGAGTCGCCGAAGCCGCGCAGGTCCATGGTGACGACCCGGTGGCCGGCGGCGGTGAGCAGCGGGTGCAGGTGCCGGTAGGCGCGGCGGGAGTCGAGCATTCCGGGGAGGAGGACGACGGGGGTGCCGTCACCCTGCCGGGTGTCGTCGTAGGCGAGGCGGCCGCCGGGGACGTCGAGGTACTGGGTGCTCGGGGTGCTGGTGCCGTTCATGGTGGCCTCCGCCGACTCGCTCGTTTCTGCCTGTAGCCATAAAGCTAAGGCTAATAGCCTTAGCCGTCAAGCGTCCGACCGGTGCCGGGGGCGCCCTTCCGTTCACGCCCCCTCGACCCGGAAGGGGTCGTGCTCGCTGAGCAGCTTCTCCAGCCGGGCCTGGTCGACCCGGGCGACGGTGTCCGAGGACTCCTGCCGGTCCCGGACCACCTTGGCCAGCGTGAACGAGGAGGTGACGGTGTAGAGGAGGCCGATCCCGAGGAAGGCCCGGGTCCAGCCGCCGACCGGCAGGTAGGCGATCCCGGCGGCGAGGGCGGTGCCGGAGAGGGCGAAGGAGAGGACGGCCTGGACGAAGTACGCGGCCGTGGTCCGTGACTGCATCGGTGTGCTCATGGCGCCAGGATGCGGCGGGGCGGCCGGGTCGCACATGAGTAGGAGTACTCAGATGGACCCGGTGGCTGAGGGGTCGTTCGTTGACGTCCGATCACCTGTTCCCCAGCGGCCCCGAGCGGATGGCTTGGAATCGGAGCGTCCTAGGATTAACGTCTGATAACGCAGCGCGGTCGTCAATGCCGTACCCAGACGGCACCGTGCGCCGTCGCCTAATCCCACCGACCGGCCTCCGGGCAGGTCAGGGAGCCGGGGAACCACGTTCCTTGGGGTGAATCGGCGGGGCTCCGGCCCGGCCGTAGGAGACCTTCCTGCTCCGAACCCGTCAGCTAACCCGGTAGGCGCGAAGGAAGGAAAGGAGCGCGCCTCCGTGGCGTCGACGCACACCCCGGCACACCCGGCCGGCCCCGCAGCCGGTACCCAGCTCCTCGACCACCCCGGCCCGCACGGCGCCGAGCCCCGCGACGGCGGGTCCGCCGGACCGGCCGAGCCGTTCGCCCCGGAGGCCGAGGCCAACCGCCACCGGATGCCGCGTCAGACCCGCGGTGCCTCCCCGCTGCTCGGCGTCACCGCCGTCGCCGCCACCCTGGGCGCCACCGGCTTCGCCTCCGCGACCCCGGCCGCCGCGCCCGCCGTCGAGGCCCCGGACGAGACGGTCGCCCTGGCCGCCGACCCCGGCCTCGCGCTCGCCGCCCGGATCCAGCAGCAGGCCGACAGCCAGCGCACCGCCGCCGAGGAGGGCGCCCGGGTCCAGGCCGCCCAGGAGGCCGAGGCCAAGGCCGCCGCCAAGGAGGCGGAGGCCAAGCGCGCCGCCGAGGAGGCCGAGCGGGCCAAGGCCGCCGCCCTCACCCTGCCGGTGAAGGACTACGACCTCTCCGCCCACTACGGCCAGAGCGCCCGCTACTGGGCCCACCTGCACACCGGCCTGGACTTCGCGGCCGACACCGGCACCGCGGTCTACGCCGTCGGCCAGGGCACCGTCACCTCGGCCGGCTGGTCCGGCTCGTACGGCTACCGGATCGTCGAGACCCTGCCCGACGGCACCGAGATCTGGTACTGCCACCTCTCCTCGATCATCAAGGGCTCCGGCAAGGTCACCGCCGGCCAGCAGATCGGCAAGGTCGGCGCGACCGGCAACGTCACCGGCCCGCACCTGCACCTGGAGGTCCGCCCCGGCGGCGGCGCCCCGGTCGACCCGGAGACCTGGCTCCAGCAGCGCGGCCTCACCCCGTAGGACCGACGACGTGGGGCGGCGCCCCCCGCGGCGCGCCCCGGGGCGAGCCACCGCCCCGCCCCGATGAGAGAAAGCCCGA
>NZ_JBHWIV010000092.1:11750-22456 GCF_042731675.1 Kitasatospora sp. NPDC059827
CCCGGGGGGGGGCCCCCCGGCCCCCCGGCCCCCGGGCCCCCCCCCCGGGCGCCCCCCCCCCGTCCCCCCCCGGGGGGGGCGGGGCCCGGGGGGGCGCGCCCCGGGCCCCCCCCCACGTCAGCTCACTGCTGCTCCTGCTCCTGAGGCTCCTCCGACCCCTCCGGCTGCTCCTGCTCCTCCGCGGGAAGCTGCGCCAGGTAGGCGTCGATCTCGGCCGCCCCCGGCTCCGGCGCGAGCTCCGGGAACTCCTCCACCAGCAGGCGCGGTAGCCCGGGCACCGTCCATTCGCCGAGCAGGTCGAGCGCCGCCTCGGCCGCCGCCGCCTCGAACTCCTCGAAGCCACCGGTCAGTTCGTCCGGCATCGGGCGCCCCAGCGCGTTCAGTTCGGCCAGGTTGCGGTAGCTGCGCCGCATCAGGCCCTGCTCCAGCAGCAGCCGCGCGCCGTCGGTGGCCATGCCGACGGACAGCACCCGGCCCGGCCCCCAGCCCTGCTCGTCCGGTTCGTCCAGCCAGCCGGTCGTCGTCAGCGCCTCGTACCCGGCCAGCCGCTGCTCCTCGTCGAGCGCGGCGAAGCCCGCCAGCCAGTCCCGGACGGCCGCCGGGTCCGTCACGTCCACCCCGTGGGCGTGCAGCAGCACCGCGTACAGCCGGGGCCAGGTCACCAGGTCGGCGCGGTGCAGCAGCCCGGCCGCGACCTCGCCCTGCCACTCGGCCTCGGCGTGCAGCCGCTCCTGGCGCTTGGCGTTGAGCCGCTTCGCGGCCCGCTGGTGGTCGACCAGCAGCCGTACGGCCTCGCCGTAGGCGAGCGGGTCCTGCTCCGGCGCGGGTTGGACGTAGAGGTGGAGCCGCTCGTAGAGCAGGTGCTCCACCTCGTCGGAGGTGAGTTCGGGCCAGCCGTCGTGCATCCTGCCCCCGCCCAGCTCCAGCAGCGCCAGCACCGCGCGCAGCGGCGCTTCGGCCACCGGCGCGCGGTCCTGGCCGGCCGCCCAGGCGAGCAGGTCGGCGGCCCTGGTGCGCGGGGCGAGCCGCAGGTCTTCGTCGTTCATGTTCCGAACGGTAGCCGCCGGACGCGGGTAGGGTCGGCAGCCATGGTCCCCGTACGCCTCACCGGCCCCAGACTCGCCCTCCGCGAGTACCGCCACACCCCGGAGGAGGTGGACGCGCTGCACGCGCTGTACGGCGACCCGGAGGTGACCCGCTACCTCCCCTTCGAGCCGCGCGACCGCGAGACCTGCGCCGACCAGATCGAGCTCTACCTGGAGGAGGCGATGGCCGAGGAGCGGGGCGTCTACCGGCTCGCCGTCGTCCGGCACGAGGACGTCGAGGCCACCGGGGACCCGGAGGACGCGCTGCCGGTCGCGCACGCCGCCCTCACCCTCGGCGAGTACCGCTCGGCCCGTCTCGGCTACGTGCTGAGCCGCCCGGTGTGGGGCCGCGGGTACGCGGGCGAGATCGCCGGACTGCTCTGCGAGCTCTCCTTCGGGGCGCTCGGCCTGCACCGGCTGGCCGCCCGGGTCGACGTGGAGAACACGGCCTCGGCCAAGGTGCTCACCCGGCTCGGCTTCCGGCTGGAGGGGCGCGTCCGGCACGACCTGTACAAGGGCGGCGCCTGGCGCGACTCGTACCGGTACGCGCTGCTCGCCGACGAGTGGTCCGGCCCGCCCGCGCCGCGACCGGCAACCGGGTACGGGCGCGAGGCCGGGCAGGGGGGTTAACCCCACCCCCGATCCGCCGGTCGGCCCGATACCCACCGGGCCCAGCCTCGGCCAGACTGGACCACGTCAGCGAGTACGGAAGACCACGACAACGAGGGGCCGGGGACCGGGAGATGAGCAGCAGCGGCAGCACGCTGGGCCAGGGGTGGGACGCCGTGGGCGGTTACGGTGACGACGGGGCCCGTCCGGCCCGGGCCCGCCGCACCGAGGAGCCGCCCGGCTTCTGGCGGGCGCCGTTCTCCGGGCACTACTACCGCGAGGTCGGTTACGCGCTCACCGGGCTGCCGGTCGCGATCGTCGGCTTCGTCGTCGCGATCGTCCTGTTCTGCCTCGGCGTCGGCACCTTCGTCACCGTCCTCGGCCTGCCGGTGCTGGCCGCCCTGACCAGCACCGCCCGGGGCCTCGGCCGGGCCGAGCGGGCCCGGGTGCGCGGGATGCTCGCGCTGGACGTGCCCGGCCCGGCGCCGGTGCAGCAGGTGCGCCCGGGCAGCTGGGGCTCGATCACCGCGCGGCTGGCCGACGGGGCGGGCTGGAAGGCCGCGCTGTACCAGCTGGTGATGTTCCCCTGGGCGGTGTTCAGCTTCTGCCTCACGCTGACGTTCCTGCTGCTCGGCTGGGCGATGGCGCTCTACCCGCTCTACCACTGGGTCTTCCCGCGCTACACCTCCTGGCACGGGTACCAGCTGTTCGACTTCACCGACAGCCACCACGTCCGGCACGCCTACTACGTGGAGGGCACCTGGCAGATCGCCGCGTTCTCGGCGATCGGGGTCCTGCTGATCTTCCTCACCGCGCGGCTGGTCCGCGGCCTGACCAACGTCAACCGGGCCGCCACCCGGGGGCTGCTCGGCCGCTGAGGCCCGGTCCGCTCGCTCCCGGCCCCCTCCCTGACGCTCCGCCCCTGGCTCTGCCCCGCCCCCGCCCCGCCCGTGCTCCGGACGCCCTCCGGATGCGGGTGGGGCGGCCCCGTGTTCGGATGGCCGGGTGGCGACCGCCCCCACCCCCGTGCCGGTCCCGGACGTCCTGGTCACCTCCCGTCCGCTGGACGAGTACTGCGCCCTGTTCGGCCTGACCCGCGCCCGGCTCGCCGCCCTGCCCGGCCCGCTGCTGGACTGCCCGGGCGGTACGTCCGGCCTGGCCGCCGAGGCGCGCGAGCTGGGCTGCCGGGTGATCGCCGTCGACCCGGCGTACGCGCTGCCGCCGCCCGAGCTGGCCGCCCGGGCACGGGCCGCCCGGGCGTCGATGGCCGTCGCGATGGCGGCCCGCCCGCAGCTGTACCCCTTGCGCCGCCCCGCCCGCCCGGACCGCTACCTGCGCAGCTGGGACCGCGCCCGCCTGCTGTTCGCCGCCGACTCGGCCGCCCACCCGCAGTGCTACCTGGCCGCCGCGCTGCCCAGGTTGCCCTTCGCGGACGGCGCCTTCGCGCTCACCCTGAGCGGCTACCTGATCTTCGCCTACCCCGAACTGTTCGGCCCGGAGCGGCAGCTGGCCGCCCTGGCCGAGCTGGTCCGGGTGACGGCCGCGGACGGGGAGGTGCGGGTCCAGCCGCTGAACGACGGTCGCGGCCGCCGCTGCGGCCACCTCGACCGGCTGCGGTACGCGCTCGGCGAGCGCCGGATCGCCAGCGAGGTCCGCCGGGTGTCGCACGGGGGCGGCCGCACCAGCAGGGTCCTGGTGCTCCGGGCCGCCCGTGGTCAGCCCCGGGGGCCCGAACCGGCCACACTTCTGTAATGGTCACTGGGCTGGTTGGCCCCTATACTCGCTCGCATGAGCGAGACCACGATCCGGCCCGCCCGGCCCGCCGACGCAGACCGGCTCACCGCGCTGATCCAGGCCTCCGCCGCCTACCGCGGTGCGTACTTCGCGATGATCGACGGCTATGCCGTGCGGCCCGACTACATCGAGCGCCACGAGGTGCGGATGGCCGTGGACCGTACCGACGACCGGCTGCTCGGCTTCTACGGACTGATCCACGAACCGGCCGAACTGGACCTGATGTTCGTCGCCGACGACGCCCAAGGACTGGGCATCGGACGGGTGTTGATCACCGACATGCTCGACCGGGCCCGGGCCGCCGGGATCACCACGGTCAAGGTCGTCTCGCACCCGCCCGCCGAGGGCTTCTACCTCCAGGTGGGCGCCGTGCGCACCGGCACCCGCCCGCCGCAGCCCAAGACCCCCTGGTCGCAGCCCGAACTGCGCTTCACGGTCCAGGGGTTCACGGTCTAGGGGTTCACGGTCCAGGGTTCACCGGCTAGGGATTCGCCGGCGGGTCGACGGCCACTGCCGCGGACGCCACTTCCGCGGACGCCACCAGCGTCGGCTGCGCCGGGACGAAGGCCACCGCCTGGAGCCGGGACAGTATCTTCTCCGCCAGCCAACTGCGGTCCGACCCGTACGGAATGCCCTGCGGGTCGACCAGCTGCGCCGCCACCGCGTCCCGCAGCCGCTGCGCCTCGGCGCCGGGCAGCCGGGAGAGCAGGCCCCGGGCGGCCAGCAGTGCGTGGTACTGCTCGAACCCCGAGCGCGGGTGCTCGATCGCCTCCAGCACGCTCGGCAGGTCCGCCAGCGAGGGATCGCCCTGCATCAGCGCGAGGGCCTGGATCCGGCGGCCCTCCGAGCCGGCCGCGAACAGGGCCCGCACCTGGTCGGCGGTCAGCGCCGAGCGGGTCGCGGTCGAGCGGACCTCCGCCACCACGCCGTCCGGCCCGGCGGGGGAGTCCGAGGACGGCGGCAACTGGGCGGCCAGCGCGGCGGGTTGCTCCGCGCTGCCGCCGAGCAGGCCGAGCTGCTGCATGGCGCGCACCCGCAGGTCGTCGGCGCCCACCTTGTCGCCGTGCCGGTCGCGGTCCTGCCCGGCCAGGAAGAGGTCCAGCGCCTCGTCCGTCTCGGTCAGCACCCGGGGCAGCGCCAGCCTGGTCACCAGCCAGCCGGCCAGGAAGCCGAGCACCAGGAAGTACAGCACCAGCGCGGCCGCGAACGGCACCGCGGCGTCCTCCCCGCCCAGCACGGGCGCCAGCGCCGTACCGAGCTGGTGCAGCCGTTCACCGAGCGAGCCGAGCTGGGTCAGCCCGACACCCAGCAGCACCTTGGTCAGCCAGTCGGAGACCTGTTCCAGATTGGTGTTGGGCGCGTACGAGCCCTGCGGCTCGCCGGAGCCGCTCTTCACCCGGGGCACCCCGAACAGGAAGCCCAGCGCGCCGCCGAGCACCGTCGAGGCGCCGGCCACCACCAGGCCGCCGCCGAGCGCCTGCCAGGCCTGGGCCCGGCCGAGCGCGAACAGCAGCAGTCCGAGCAGGCCCGTGCCGGTCAGCACCCCGGCGGCCGTCCACTGCGCCGTCCGCAGCGCCGACCCGCCGGCCCGTCGCCGTGCCCTCGCCATCGCCCACCCCCTGTGTCCGCGCCGCTGCGCCCCGTCGTCACCGCGGGGCCGCGCCGACTCTAGCGCTGCGGCCCCAGCACGGGAACGACCCGGGGGCACCGCGGCTACGACGGGCAGCCGGAAACGCAGACGACCCGCAGGCTGCTCCTCGACGCAGGCCCGTGCACTGGCCTGACGCCGAGGCACCGGGGATGTACCGGTGAGCCTGCGGGTCGGGTGACTGCTGTGGATTTCGCCTGCCGGAGGCCAGGGGCCTCATCCTGCGCAGGCAGGGGCGGCTCTAGCGAGCAGCCACCTCACACATCCTGATGGAACTCAACTCAGGATCACCTCCTTTCAGTGTGCCGCCACTGTAGGCAGCCCCCTGTCGGGAGGGCAACGGATTATTCGCGGGTGCCGCTCAGGCGCCCTTCACCTTGTCCTCGAACTTGGTGTAGTCGATCACGTTGTCGGGCGACGGGACCTGGATGGTGACCGGCTTGTCGTAGTCGGTGAAGTCGATCTGGCCCTTGTCGGAGCCGGTGGTCTTCTCCATCCGCACCGGGTAGAACTTGCCCTCGGTGGCGATGTGGAGCAGCGACTCCTCGCCCTTGTCGTCCTTCTGCCGGAGGCTGAACGTCTTCACGCCGTTGACGGTGCCGGCGCTGCCCTTGGTGGAGGCGCTGGAGCCGTCGTCGAGCATCTGGTTGCTCGCGTCGGTGAGCTTGCAGAAGTCGGTCAGGTCCTTCATCTTCGGGTCGTCCTGGAAGCCGGTCAGGTAGCGGCCCTTGAACACCTCGGCGACCGCGTCGCCCTTCGGCCCGCCGAAGGTCTTCCAGAACTGGGCGTCCGGCTTGAGGAAGTACTGCTTGCCGTCGCTGAGGAGCTCGAAGGAGCCCATCCCGGGCATCGCCATGCTGCCCTGGCACTCGCCCTTCGAGTCCATGACCATGTTGATGGTCATCTCGCCGTCGTCGCTCGCCATCTTGCCGCTGATCCTGAGCGACGTGGCGCCGGCCAGTGCGTCCTTGGCCTTCTTCTCGATCTCCTCGGCGGTCAGCTTGTCGGTGTCCAGCTTCGCCACGGTCGGAGTCGGAGTCGGCGTGGCGGTCGGGGTCGCGGCCGCCACGGCGGTGGTGGCCGCGGGCGCCGCGGCCTTGTCCGCGCCCTTGTTGTCGCCACAGGCGGCCGTGCCGGCTCCGAGAAGGAGGCAGATCGCGGCGGTGCTCGCCAGGCGCTTCGACAGCATGAGGTCGTTCCTTATCCAGGGAACGGTCCCGCCGTCCCCCACTTGGATGAAATTTTCCTCAGTATGGGGGAGCGGTCTGACAGCAGATCTTGAAAACGGGGCGCCGTTACCGCTTCGTGGCGGGACCGTGCCCTGGGCGTGCCGGGAACACGAAAGGGCCCGGAGGAAGAATCCTCCGGGCCCTTTCGGCTACTGAGTAGCGGGGACAGGATTTGAACCTGCGACCTCTGGGTTATGAGCCCAGCGAGCTACCGAGCTGCTCCACCCCGCGTCGGTGAACACAACAATACGGGGAAGTCGCCGAGATGGGAAATCGGTTCTGCAGAACGGCCCCAACTCACCCTCCGTCTCCGGCGAATCACCCTCCGTGCCGCTCCCCGGTCCGCCCTCCGGACCGCCAGCCGTGCCGTGCGGCCCGGCCCCTGGCCCAGAGCGCGAAGCCGACCAGCGCCACGAAGCAGGGCACCATCAGCACCCCGTAGACCACCAGGAACCCGTCCGTCCCCAGGTCGGCGGCGGCGTTCCAGGTGCCGTGCAGCACGATCGCCAGCAGCAGCCCGACGGGCGCGGCCAGCCGGGCCAGCCAGCGCCGCCCGGTGGTCAGGGCGACGGCCAGGCCGATCCCGGTGAGCGCGGTGAACAGCGGGTGGGCGAACGGGGAGAGCAGGGCGCGCAGGACGAAGGTCTGCACGGTGCTGTCGAAGTCGCGCAGGCTGGGCGGATCACCCAGGCCGATGCTGTCCAGCCGGTTGCGCTGGTCGGTGGTGAAGGCCCGGCCCAGGTAGAGGGCGTTCTCGGTGAAGGCGAAGCCGCAGGCCGTCATCCCGCCGAGCACCATCCCGGCGGCCAGGGTGCGCGGCCGGGAGCGGCGGTGCGCGGCGCCCGGGGTGCTAGGGGTGCCCGGGGCGGGCGGGGCCGGGCGCAGGTAGGGCAGGGGCCGCAGGTACGGGCGGAGCCGCAGCCGGCCCCGGGCGTGCGGCCCGGCCGGGCGGCGCTGGTACGGGCGGGGGCGCCGGGGCGCGGGCGCCCGGTGCAGCAGCGGCGCGCAGGGGCGGCCGGAGCGGCGGCCGTGGCAGCGCAGCCGCTGGCCGAGCGGCAGCAGCAGCACCAGCAGGGCGGTGGCCTTGGCGCTCTCCTCGATCACCGGGGTGGCGACGCCGGCGCCGAGCAGCCCGCCGAAGGCGTGGTGGTGGGCGGTCAGGTAGTCGGCGGTCCAGTTGTTGGCGAGGATCGCGATCGTGGTGGCGGCGCAGGCGCCCCAGCCGAGGCAGAACACGGTGTGCCGCAGCGGCACCCGGGCGGTCAGGTTGAGCCAGGCCAGGCCGCCCAGCACGAAGGGCAGCGGCACCATCGCCAGGCCCAGTCCCACCAGCAGTCCGACGGTGCCGGTCTGCCGCTGGACCAGGTGCAGGATCAGCACCCCGCAGCAGGCCAGGGTCAGGACGGCGGAGGTGGTGACGGAGGAGAGCGCCAGCGAGCGGAAGCGGCCCCGGGGCGCCGCGGTCGGGCCGCCCGGGAGCCGACCGGCGACCAGGGCCGTCGGGGCGGCCGGTGCCGCGCCGCCGGGCCGGGACAGCAGCCGATCGGCCCGGCGCCTCCGCGGCCCCGGGATGGTCCGGGTGACGCCGGTGCGCGGGACCGTACCCGGTGCGTCGGCGGCGGTGCGGGCGGTCGCCCGGGGCCCGCCGCCGGGCGGGCTGCCCATGCGGCTCAGGGTAGGCCACGGTGGCGGCCCGTCGGGAGGACTCGGGACGAACCGTTCGTCCCGGCCGCGACCGGCCGGTCAGCCCGCCGCGGCCCGTTCGAACGGCTGCCGACGGGTCAGCGGCGGCGGAACAGCAGGTCGTGCACCACGTGGCCCTTGGCGATCCCGGCCCGCTCGAACTTGGTGACCGGCCGCCAGTCCGGTCGGGGCGCGTAGCCGGGGACGCTGCCGTCCGGGTGGTCCGCGGGCTCCAGCCAGCCGGTCCCGTCACCCTCGGGGTGCAGGTTCTCCAGCTCGGGAGAGGCGGACAGCACCGTCAGCATCTGCTCCGCGTACGGCTCCCAGTCGGTCGCGCAGTGCACCAGGGCGCCCGGGGCGAGCCGGGGCAGCACCAGGTCGAGGAAGGACGGCTGGACCAGTCGGCGCTTGTGGTGCTTGGGCTTCGGCCACGGGTCGGCGAAGTAGACCCGCAGGCCGTTCAGCGAGGCGTCCGGCAGCATGTCGCGCAGCAGGATGATCGCGTCCCCGGCGGCCAGCCGGACGTTGCGCGAACCGTCCCGCTCCAGCATGCCGAGCAGGTTGCCGTGGCCGGGGGTGTGCACGTCGGCGGCCAGGATGCCGGTCGACGGGTCGGCGGCGGCCATCGCGGCGGTGGTCTCGCCCATGCCGAAGCCGATCTCCAGGGTGACCGGCAGGCCGTCGAACAGCTCCCCGAGGTCGAGCGGGGTGCCGTCGATCGGGACGCCGTACGTCTCCCAGCTCCGGTCCAGGGCGCCCGCCTGGGCGTTGGTCATCCGGCCCCGGCGCGGCTGGAAGCTGCGGATCCGCCGCTCCCGGTGCTGTTCCTCGGTGGCCTTGTGCGGGTACATCGGCGCGGGGTAGGCGGCCGGCGCCGCGGACAGCCGGGCGGACGGCGATTGCTGGGGGATCGGGGCGGTGGAAGTCACAATCAACCGAGTCTACGGGGCCGCGCGGGGCACCCGGAGGGGTGTGTGACGGGGCTCATCCGGGCCGGGGCCGCGCGCTCAGCCGGGCCGGTACGGCGGCGGGCTCAGCCGCCGGCCTCCAGGGCGGCCAGGGCCCGGCGGGCCACCTCGCGGCCGATCGGCAGCGAGGCCGTCGCCGCGGGGGAGGGGGCGTTCAGCACGTGCACCGCCCGGCGCGGGGAGCGCGGGTCCGCCGGGTCGAAGCCGGCGAAGGCGAAGTCGTCCAGCAGCGAGCCGTCCCGGGCCACCGCCTGGGCCCGCACCCCGGCCGTGGCCGGCACCAGGTCGGCGGCGGTCACGGCGGGCAGCAGCCGTCGGACGGCGGTGGTGAACGCCCGCTTGGACAGCGAGCGGTGCAGCTCGCCGACCTCGTACCGCCAGTGCCGCCGCAGGATCCGCCAGGTGCCGGGGAAGGCGAGGGTCTCGGCCAGGTCGCCCGGGCGGACGGTCCGCCAGTCGTACCCCTCGCGGGCCAGCGCGGGCACCGCGTTCGGGCCGACGTGGACGTCCCCGTGGATGCCCCGGGTGAGGTGCACCCCGAGGAACGGGAAGGCCGGGTCGGGCACCGGGTACACCAGGCCGCGGACCAAGTCCCGCCGGTGCTCGGCCAGTTCGTAGTACTCCCCGCGGAACGGGACGATCCGCACCCCCGGGTCGTCCCCGGCCAGCCGGGCGATCCGGTCGCTGTGCAGCCCGGCGCAGTTCACCAGCACCCCGCAGCGCAGCTCCCCGCCGGAGGTGCCGACCGTCACCCCGTCCCGGCGCCGGGCCACCGCCCGCACCGCCGTGCCGGGCCGCAGTTCGGCGCCCGCCTCCCGGGCCAGCCGGGCGTAGGCCGTGGCGACCGCCGGGAAGTCGCAGATGCCGGTGGTGCCGACGTGCAGCCCGGCCCGCCCGACCACGGCCGGCTCGTACCGGGCGATCCCGGCCCGGTCCAGCTCGGTGACCGGGATGCCGTTCGCCCGCCCGCGTTCGGCCAGCGCCGCCAACCGGGGCAGTTCGGCGTCCTCGGTCGCCACGATCAGCTTGCCGGTGACCTCGTACGGGAGGCCGTGCTCGCGGCAGAACTCGACCATCTCGGCGGCGCCGGCGACCGCGAAGCGGGCCTTGTACGAGCCGGGGCGGTAGTACACGCCGCTGTGGATCACCCCGCTGTTGCGCCCGGTCTGGTGCGCCGCGAAGCCGTTCTCCTTCTCCAGCACCGCCAGCCGCAGCCCGGGCCTGGCCCGGGTCAGGGCGTACGCCGTGGCCAGCCCGACGATCCCGCCGCCGACCACCAGGACATCGAAGTCGTCCGCCACGCTGCGCTCCTCGTCCACCGCCGGGTCGCCGTCGCCGAAGCCGGTACGGGCGGCGTGCGTCGCCCCCGCCCCGGCTTCCGCCGCAGATGCTGCCACGGCTCCGGGCGGGGGTCGAGACCGCGTGACGGGCGGGGCGGACGTCGCGCGTCGGTCGGCCCGTCAAGGCTCCGCTGCGCGGGTACGCGTCCTTCGTCCGTTCGACCTTCGTCCGGTCGTGCTTCGTCGGTTCGACCCTCGTCCGGTCGTGCTTCGTCCGGTCGACCTTCGTCCGGTCGGCCCGGGGCATGCCGAGGTGGGGGGCCGTGGGCAGGCGCCCCCCACCCCCCCCCGGGCCACCGCCCGTCCCCCCCGCCCCGCCCCCGGGGGGGGCGGACAGCCCCCCCCCGCCC
>NZ_JBHWIV010000092.1:22466-29515 GCF_042731675.1 Kitasatospora sp. NPDC059827
GGGCGGGTGGGGTTTCGCCGGGTCCACCTCGCCCGGGGGGCCCGGGGCTTGGCGGGGGGGGGCGCCCGGGTCTGCCCCCCCCCCTCGCCCCCCGGGGCATCGGCCGGTCCCCCCGGACCGGCCGCGGTGCGGTGCGCAGAGCCCCCCGGCTCCGCGCGCCACGCCCCCCTTTGTGCGGCCGTGGCGTCGCCGCGCAGAGCCCCCCGGCTCCGCGCGTCGCCGCCGCCCCCCGTCCGGCCGCGTCGTGGTCAGACCTCCCAGGGCCAGCCGGCGTCGGTCCCCGCCTCCAGCAGGGGGATCAGCCGGAAGGCCGCGTCGCTGAGGCCGCCGAAGGTGTGCCGGTTGGCACTGCCGCTCGGGCCGTGGCCCGTGGCGTAGCCGGCCAGGTTCCAGGTGTAGACGGGAACGTGGGCCGGTATCGCGGCGAGCGGATCGCTGCCCCCGTACCCGGCGCCGGGCTGCTCGTCGGTGATGATCACCACCCGGTCGTGGCCCCGGTAGTGGTCCCGGACGGCCTGGGCGGTGTTGGTGCCGCCGAGGTTGGAGAAGCGCCCCAGCACCCGCAGCACCGCCTCCCCGCGGCCGACCTCGACCACCCGGCTGCCGCTGCCGAACTCGACCAGGTCCGCCCCGGCCGCCCGCACCTTCAACGCGGTGCCGAAGATCGCCGCCGAGTCCGCCCGGTTGAGCTGGGTCTGCGCGCTGGGCCGGTCGAACATCGAGCCGGAGCGGTCGACCAGGACCAGCGTCCGGCCGGGCAGCTCGGGCACGTTGGCGAGCGAGTGGCCGAGCGCCGTCTCCAGCGCGTGCCCCCACCGCAGCGAGGGCGCGTGCCGGTACGCGGCCAGGTAGCGGAACGGGAACTGGCGCGAGCGCCGCACCTCGTCCCGGTCGGCGACCCGCCGGGCCACCTCGGCCGCGACCTCGTCCGACACCCCCGCCTGATCGAAGTTGCGCAGGTTCCGCACCAGCGCCATCGGGCCCATGGACGGGATGACCGCCTCCCAGACCGCGGCGTCCATCGGACCCTGCAGCCAGCCCGCCAACGCCTCCCAGGTCAGCCCGGCGGCGGCCAGCCGCTCCGCGCCGTCCTCCGCCGTCACGGCCGCCCGGCGCTCCCCGACGGGCAGCGCGAGCAGCTCGCGGTTGGCGGTCAGCATCCGGTCGAGGGCGGGCGGGACGGCCTCCTCCGGCCGGTGCCGGCGGTCCAGCGCGTACTGGAACAGGGCGCCCTGCCAGGGCTTGGCCGGGTCCGGCGCCGGGTGGGTCAGCTCCAGGACGTCGCCGAAGCGGTAGCCCTTGCCCGCGGTGTCGTACTTGAGCAGCGCGCGGGCGTCGTACAGCCGCCGCACCGCGTCCGCGACGCCGCGCTTGAGCGGCTTGGGCAGCGCCCGGCCGTAGCGCGAGGTCCAGTACGCGAGCAGCTCACCGGGCTCGTCGGCCCGCCGCAGCACGGCGTCGACGGCCTGCCGGGAGTGCCCGTGGGCACCGGCGTCCAGCCGGGCCCGGGTGAACTCGGCGGCGCCGACCAGCGCGGCGGTGCGCAGCTGCGCGCCGTACCGCAGCCAGCGCAGCAGCCCGAGGGTCCACTCCGGGTCACTGACGGCGAGTTCGCGCACCAGCGCGGTGTAGCGGTCGTCGCGGGCGCCGCCGCGCTCGTAGAAGGTGTCCTGCCCGACCATGTTGGCCACGGCGAGGAGGAAGAGTTCGGACTTGGCGCCCCGGACGAACCCGACGCCGCCGTTGTGGTTGGTGGTGCGCTTCCCGGTCGTGGTCACCGGTGACTTCGGACTCGTCTTGGTCTTGCGGATGTTGAACCTGGACATGCTGCAGCCCCCCTCGGCGTGCTCGGTCGTCAGCGGGAGGGAGGCATGCTGCGGCCGGGGTGCCCGAGATCGTGCCGGTCGTTGTGCAACGACCGGCGTCGGCGGAGGTATATGCCTTGTGCTCTACCGGATTGAGCTAGCGGCCGCGCTCGCGCACGGCACGCCCGGGATTTGAACCCGGAACCACAAGATCCGAAGTAACCCCCGCCTGCGCACCGGGCACTCCGAAGCGCAGCTGCCTCCCGAGATCAATGGATTCGGCTGCGGTTTTTGGGTTTGCTTCAACGCACCCCGTTGAAGGGGCACTCCACAGAAGTAACCGCTGCCGGCGCACCGGGAGGTGCGGAATTCTATTCAGGTATGGGTGTCCAGAGTTCAAGGACGGCTGAGGTGACATAGCTGCTCTGCCAACTGAGCTACACCGGTGCGAAAGTACCGGTGGCGGGACTCGAACCCGCGACACGCCCATTAAGAGTGGAAGTAACCTCCGCCTGCGCACCTGGACGAGAGAGAACATATCCAGTCCCCTCCCGCAGATGCACCCCATTTATCGCCGGGCCCGAACGCCATGCCACTCGGACGTCACGCCGGAGCGACGATCACCGCCCGCGCCCGCTCGGTCAGTTCGCGGACCCGGCGTTCGCCCTGGAAGGGCTCCAGCCGCCGCAGCATCTCCACCACGTACTCCCGGCTGCGCTGCGAGGAGATCCGGCCGGCCACCTCGACGGCGCGCTCGCCGGCGGCGACCGCGGCGTCCAGGTTGCCCGCCTCGGCCTCGGCCATCGCCGAGACCACCAGCCGCAGGCCGTGCGAGCGGACGTAGCCCTCGGTGGGCTTGGCCAGTGCCTCGCGGGTGAACTGCCGGACCTTGGAGGGCACTCCGAGGTCGCGGAAGCACTCGGCGGCGTCGGCGGCCAGCCGGTCGTAGGCGTAGAAGTCGATCCACGCCGGATCGGGGTCCCCGGCGCGCGCTCGTTCGAGTGCGCTCTCGGCCGCGCCGAGCGCCGTCGCGCACGCTGCCGCGTTGCGGGCCTTGGCCTGGGCCCGTGCCTCCACCAGGTGGAAGAAGCTCATGGTCCGGGCGGTGGCCAGGCTGCGGTTGCGCTCCAGCGCGGCCTGGGCGAGGTCGACGGCCTCCTCGGCGAAGCCCCGGTAGCCGGCCTGGAGGCTCATCGAGGCCAGCACGTAGCCGCCGAGCGGCACGTCGGCGGCGGCCCGGGCGAGCCGCAGGGCCTGGATGTAGTACCGCTGGGCGGCCTCGTGCTGGCCGGTGTCGAAGGCCATCCACCCGGCCAGCCTGGTCAGTTCGGCGGTCGCGCCGAACAGCGCCCGGCCGACCGCGTCGCTGTACGAGGCCAGCAGCAGCGGCGCCGCCTCCACCCGCAGGCACTCCGGCACCATCGACGAACGCCAGTCCCCGCCGCCGTACTTGGAGTCCCAGCGGCGGGCCTCCTGGGCGGCCTCGCGGAGCTTGACCGCGTCCGAGTGGCCGACCCGGTACGAGGAGTTCTCGCTGGGGGAGCGCGGCACGTCGCGGGCCACCGAGCCGTCCGCCGGGTTGATCAGCCAGCGGGAGACGGGCGTCGCGTACGCGGCGACCGAGAAGGTGCCGGCCAGGCTGTCGCTCCAGCGGCCGCCGCCGGGCCCGCGGCGCAGGTCGAGGTCGACCCGGAACAGGTCGGTGGCCGAGCGCACCGCGTCGGCCACCTCGCGCGGGAAGGCCAGGCCGAGTTCGGGCGCCGGGTCGGTGTCGCCCAGGCCGATCTCCTCCAGCGGGACGGGCCGGCCGAGCTTGCCGCCGATCGCGGTGGCGATCAGGTGCGGGACGGGCCCCTGCGGGACCATGCCCTTGCTGACCCAGCGGGCGACCGAGGTCTTGTCGTACCGCAGCGTCAAACCGCGTTGCGCGCCAAGGTCGTTGACCCGTCGGGCCAGTCCGGCGTTGCTGATCTGGGCGAGGGTCAGGAGCGTGCCGAGCCGTTCGTTCGGTCCTCGTGGGCTGACGGTCATGGTGGCGGCGGCACCTCCTGCGGCCTTGTGCGCGGGGCCCGGGCGGCACCGGGCCGTAGCTGCTGTACCTAGAGTAGTCGGACGCGTTCCGACGGTTAAGAGGCCGCATTCCGGATGGCGGGATCGCGCACCCGGCGGTGCCGCGCCGGGCCGTCGCGGGGGTTGGTCCGGACCACCCGGAGCGGTTCGGCCGCGCCGCGCGCCGGAGCGTCGTGCTCCGGTCCCGTGTTCACGTGCGCCCGGCCGTGCCCCCTGGCCCGACCGGCTGCTCGGCGATTCGCTGGTGGTCGTGGGTCGGCCCGCCGTCGAGGACCCGGCGGGCCGGGGGACGCCGCCGCCTCAATCCCCGCGGGTGGCGGCGAAGTCCGGGAGGGCATGCGGATGCCCTCCCGGGCGGGGCGACGCCTTTCGGCCATCTCGCGATGCCCATGTCAAGGGCGTGCGCCCGGGCGGTCCGGGCCGGGGAGGGGGAGGCCCGGCCCGCCCGAATCCACCCCCCGACCCCGCCCTCGCCACCGTCCTCGTCGCCTCCCCGCGCCCGGGCCCCGTTGCCTTCCCGCGCCCGGGCCCCGTTGCCTTCCCGCGCCCGGGCCCCGTTGCCTTCCCGCGCCCAACACCCGCACCGGGCCCGTCGAAACGGAAGCGGAACCGACAACACCGGCCCCGGCAGCGCCCGGTGGTGGCACGATGTCTCCAGACGGCGCGCCGGAACGCGGGCACGCCCGGACGCGCCCACGGGCCGCCCCCGGCACCCATCCGGCCGCCCGCCCGGCGCCGGACGCGCCGCGCGAGTGCAGGTCCTCGTCCGGTGGAGGCGCGATGCGGTGGCTGACGGGCTGGAGCACGGGCACGCCCCGGCCGGGCGCGCCGGTGTACGAGGCCCTCGCCACGGTCGCCCCGATCGCCGCCCGCCCCCTGTGGACCGGCCCCAACCCGCTCTGGGCCGTGGGCGACTGGCGGCCCGAGGAGATCCGCCTGGTCATCCTCCGCCCCGGCGCCCGCCCCGTCGTCAGCACCGGCCCCACCGCCCCCGACCCGGTCGAGGACACCCCCGCCACCACCCGGCTCGCCGTCCTCGGCCACTGCGGCGCCACCGACGCCGAACTCGCCGCCGGCCTCGCCGCCGCCCGCGGCGGCGCCGTCCGCCACCTCACCGCCTGGCCCGGCAGCTACACCGTCGTACTGCGCACCGGCACCCGCTCCACCCTGCTGCTCACCGACCTCGCCGGCGCCCAGCCGGTCTTCCACACCCCCTGGGCCGGCGGCACCGCGTACGCCACCGCCGCCCTTCCGCTCGCCGACCTGGTCGGTGCCGCGCTGGACACCGGCCACCTCGCCGCCCGGCTCGCCTGCCCGGAGTCCCCCGAGGCGCTCGGCACCGGCACGCCGTACCTGGGCGTCCAGCGGGTGCCGCCCGGCCACGTGCTCGCCGTCCGCGGCGGCCGCCCGTACCTCGACGCCTACGACGAGCCGCCCGGCGCCGAACAGCCCCGCGACGAGGCCCCCGCCATCCGCGAACTCACCCGCGCCCTGCTGGAGTCCGTCCGCTCCCGCGTCCGCACCCCCGCCCCGGCCACCGACCAGACCGGGCGCGCCCGGCTCGGCGTCGACCTCTCGTACGGGACGGCCTCCGCCACCGTGGCCCTGCTCGCGGCCGCCGTGCCGCTGCCGCCGGTGTCGCCGCTGCCGCCGGTGCCGGCCGGTGCTCCGGGCGCGTCGACGGGGTCGGCCGCGACCGGCGGCCGGAGCACCGCCGGGGCCAGGAGCGGCGCGGTCAAGGGCTCCTGGGCCCGGGAGGCCGTCCAGGGCCCGTCCGCCCCCGAGCAGTTGGCCGCCGTCACGCTCGGCGAGACCGAAGCGCCCACCAGCCTCGCGCTCGCCCCCGACACCCCGCGGCTGCGGCACACCGTGCTCGACCCCGGCCCCGACACCCTCCCGTACGCGGTCCTGCGCACCGACCCGCAGTCCGGCCCGCTCACCGACGAGCCCGGCCCCGAACTCGTCGCCGCCGCCCGGGCCGGAGCCCGCTTCGACGCCGGCGGCACCGACCACCTCACCGGCTACGGCGCCCGCCAGGTCCTGGACGGCCACCCGGCCCGGCTCGCCGACCTGATCCGGGCCGGCCGGCCCCGCGAACTGCTGCCCCCGGTCGCCGCCCTGGCCGGTGTCGACCGGGCCGCCGCAGGCGTGCTGACCGGCGCGCTGCGCACCCCGCTCACCGTGGTCCGGGCCGCCCACCGGCTCTCCCGGGTCCGCTACGCCGAGGCACTGGACGAGGCCGCCGCCAAGCTGACCGCCCGGCACGTCCCCGACGGCGGCGGCACCGCGGGCGACCGCTCGGCCGTCGACCTCGCCTGGTGCGTCCCCGGCCCGGCCGCCCGCTGGCTCTCCGACGAGGCGCTCTCCTCGGTCGCCCTCCGGCTGCGGCTGGCGGCGCGCCGACCGGCGCCCGAGGAACACCCGGGCGCGCACCGGGCCCGGCACGCCCTCTACCGCCAGGCGCGCTCCTACCGCACGCTGCTGCACGCCGCCGAACGGCCCGGCCAGCGGCTGCACGCGCCCTTCCTCGACAACCAGGTGGTCCGCGCCGCCAGGCTGCTCCCCGACGACGTCCGCCTCCAGCCCGGCGCCCGGCACGCCCTCCTGCACGCCGTCCTCACCGGCGCCGGCCGCACCGACCTGCCCCCCGACTGGGGCCGCGGCCCCCGCCCCGACCGCACCGCCCCCACCCGGGCCGGCCTGCGCCTCGCCGCCGACGGCCTCGCCGAGCTCTTCGACGCCCCCCTGCTCGCCGAGGCCGGCCTCATCGACCTCCCCGCCGTCCGCGCCGGCCTCGCCCACTCCGCCGACCCCGCCACCCCGCTCTCCCCGGCCGCCCTGGCCGGCCTGGCGGACCTCGTCTCCACCGAACTCTGGCTCCGCCGCCTCCGCGCCCGCCGCCACGGCGCCTGCTGGACCGGCCTCCCCCACCCCCAACCCCCGGCCCTCACCCCCTGACCCCCACAGCCGCCGGGCCCGCCACGCTCGTACCGTCCCGCTCCCGTCCCGCCCCCGTCCCGCGCGCAGGAAGTCGGCCGCTCCGACGTCCTGTGCCCAGCCCCCAGCCCGCCCGAATCCACCCCCCCGGGCCCACCCCCACGCCGGCCACGCCCGCCCCCCCCGGGCGCGGGGGGGCGGGGGGATTGTGAGTTGATTTTTGAAGGGGGTGAGTTC
>NZ_JBHWIV010000092.1:29525-32259 GCF_042731675.1 Kitasatospora sp. NPDC059827
GCGCGCCGCAAGTCGGCCCCGCCGACGTCCTGTGCCCAGCCCCCAGCCCCCCCGAACCCCCCCCCCCCCCCCTGCCCCGTCCGGCGCGGCGCCGCCGGGCGGGGCAGGGGCCGGGCGGGATGATGGCGTGGTTCTGTGTCCGCGGTGAGGAGCGTGTGCGGTGGGCGGTGTGGGCCCGGGGCGGGAGGTTCCCGTGGTGCTGTCGGTGCTGGGGCGGCCGCCGACGGGCAGGCCGCCCGGGGTGCTGGCGGCCTGCGACGGGTCGGACGGTTCGCTGTGGGCCCTGGACCGGGCGATGACGGAGGCGGAGCTGTTCGGGCTTCCGCTGTACGTGCTGGCCGTGGTGAACCCGGCGCCGGCCGGCTACCCGCCGGGCATGGCGGAGCTGGTGCAGGAGAGCGTGGAGACGCTGGTCGAGAGCATGGCGGACGGGCTGCGCCGGGCGGTGGGGACGGTGCTGCGGCAGCGGGTCCGGCCGTACGAGGGGGAGCTGTCGCTGCACGTGGTGCTGGGCAACGTGATCGAGGTGCTGCTGGAGGCGTCGACCCGGCAGCACACGCTGGTGGTGGGGACCCGCGGCAACGGCGGGTTCGTCCGGCTGCTGCTGGGTTCGGTGAGCTCGGCGGCGGTGCACCACGCGGCCTGCCCGGTCCTGGTGGTCCCCGCGCCGGCCGAGGGCTGACCGTATCGCCGGGGCGCGCTCAAGCGACCCCGGGGCTTTCCGGCGCGGTGTCGGGAATGTACCGAGATGGTTCATCGTTCACCTATCTCGTACATCCGCCACGAGACGCCCCTTGGAGCCCCCCGAACATGAAGGTCGAGATCTGGTCCGACATCGCCTGCCCCTGGTGCTACATCGGCAAGCGCCGCTTCGAGCAGGCCCTGGCGGACTTCCCGGGCAAGGAGGCCGTCGAGGTCGTCTACCGCCCGTACCAGCTGGTCCCCGACGCCCCGGCGACGGCGAGCCCGCACCGCGCCTGGCTGGCCGAGCGCTACGGCCCGCAGTCGGTCGCGATGGACGCGCGGGTGGCCGAGCTGGGCCTGGCCGAGGGCATCACGTACGACTTCGACGCCGCCCTGCACGCCAACACCTTCCTGGGCCACCGCCTGCTGCACCTCGCCGAGGCCGAGTACGGCGCCGAGGCGCAGGGCCGGCTCAAGGAGGCGCTGCTCAAGGCGCACTTCACCGACGGCGTGGACGTCGGCGACCGCGCCGCGCTGGCCGACGCGGCCGTCGCGGCGGGCCTGGACCGCGAGCGGGTGACGGCCTACCTGGCGGGCGACGAGGGCACCGCCGAGGTCCGGGCGCAGCTGGCCGAGGCCCGCGAGCTGGGCATCACCGCCGTGCCGACCTTCGTGTTCGAGGGCAAGTGGGCGGTCCAGGGCGGGCAGGACGCCGAGACCTTCCGCAAGGTGCTGGAGCAGGTCGCCGCCGAGATCGGCGAGCGCCGTCCGGTGCCGGTGCAGGTCGCCCCGGCCGGTGAGGCCTGCGCGGACGGTTCCTGCGCCGTCTGACGCCCGGCAGCCGAGTGACGAGGGGCCCGGGGCCCGTTCCGAGCAACCAGCCGGAACGGGCCCCGGGCCCCTTCACCGTCACAGCTCAGGCCGTCACGCCGTCCCGTACGTCACGCCTCCCCGGCCGTCACGTGCACCGGAACCGGGCCTGTGCCCAGTCCGCGACGTTCAGCGCCGACCAGATCCCGCTCGCCGGCGTGACCACCAGCCGGATCGACTTCTGCCCGGCCAGCGGCACGTGCACCGGCACCGCGTCGTCCCCGGCGGCGAGCACCCGGGAGCGCCACAGGGTGCCGCCGTCGCCCGACTGGACGGTGAAGACCACCCCGCCGGGGCTGAGCGTGGCGTCGTCCACCCCGGCGACGGCGTCGAAGGACGTGCAGCCGCGGTTGAGGTCGATCAGCGTGGTGGCCGGCGCGTGCACGGTGATGGCGTGCCGGTGGTACTCGCCGCCGATCCAGCCGCCGTCGTGCTGCCAGAACCGGTCGCTGCCCTGCTGCCGGATGCTCGGCCCTTCGGGCGGGACCCGGTGGTGGCCGGGCTTGACCACGGGGAGCGAGTCGCCCCAGTAGTCGCTGGGCGCGGGCGGGGTGGGTGTGGGCGGGGTGGGTGTGGCGACGGTCGGTTCGGGCACCGGCGGGAGGGTCGGCATCGGGACGACGGGGACCTCGGGCGTCGGCACCGGCGGGAGGGTCGGCATCGGGACGGCGGGTGGTTCGGGGGTGACCGCGGGCGGCTCGCTGCGCGGTGCCCGGGTGGTCGCCGGTGCCTGGCTCGCCCTGGCACTGGGCTTCGGACTGGGGCTGGGGGCGGCGCTCGGACTGGTCGCGGGCGGCTCCGGGGCCGGGGCGGCGCTGTCGGGGGCCGGGGCGGGCGGTGCGGACGCGGGGGTCGCCGGGGCCGGGGTCACCGGGGCGGGGGCGACCGGCGCGCTGCTGGCGGGCGGCGCGGCGGCCGGGGGCGTCGGCTCGGGGGAGCCGGCCAGCGCGTACGCGGCCACGGCGGCGGCCGCGACCGCCACGGCGGCGGCGATCCCGGCCTTGGCCGCGGTGCCGAGGCCCTCGCCGGCCAGGGCACCCGCGCCGGCCCCGCTGCCGCCGGACGCGCCGGAGGCTCCGGCCGCCCCCGCGGTTCCCGCGGACGTGCCCGAGGAGCCGGCCGCCGCGGCCGCCGTGCCCGCGGCGGCCGCACCGCCGACGGCGGCGGCCCCGCCCAGGGC